>JAEEYS010000055.1 GCA_016288255.1 Bacillota bacterium | reverse complement strand
TCATCCGGATTATCGGTATTTCCGCCTTCATCCGGATTGACCGGATTGTCATCCTCCGGCACATAACCTGCGCCATGGATCTCACAAGTGCTGGTTGGCGGCATATATTTTGCGTCCGCCGGCGTGCCTTTTCCGGCTGCGTATGCCGGTCTGTTGACAAATGTTCTTAAAACTACATTAGGACAATTTGCAGCAGGTAATTTCCCGGAATCAGCACAAACTTCTATGCTGACGTGAATGTCATCCATTTTAGTGGGAACGGTACCCTTGATGAAATATTCTCCGTATACTTTAGATCCTCTTGGGTCTGATGCGGAAAGACCGGAAGGTAAGAGACCGGACACACCGTCTACGGCGACCGGGCCTACAACGCCTTTTGGTTTACTTGGGAATTTAATGACCGCTTCATCTTTATGCGCAGTTTTCATAATTTCACGCCAAATAGGAGCACATAAAGTACCACCCCAGGTATTCCCGCCGGACATCTTGGTAGGTTTATCATATCCTAACCAAACAACACCGGTGTATCTTGGCGTGATCCCGGCGAACCAAACGTCTTTTCTGTCATTGGTAGTACCGGTTTTACCACCGACCTGCCAACCACCGAATTTAGCTCTGGTCCCTGTCCCGGATTTAACAACGGTTTGAAGCATGTCCCTCATAATGAAAGAAGCTTCTTCGCTCAGTGCCTGCGCTTTTTTAGGATCGGTATTATCTATCAAAACTTTTCCGTCTTTGTCCGTGATCTTACTGATAGCGTGGGGTTCGATATAAGTTCCTTCGTTGGCAATGGTCGCATAAGCAGAAGCCAATTCCAAAGGAGTGACCCCTTTTGTCAAACCGCCCAATGTCATAGGTGCGTAGGCTTTATCCTGGTCCACAAGACTATTTAGGCCCATTTTTTTGCCCATTTCCCACATTCTGTCTACACCCAGTTCCAGACCCATTCTAACAGCCGCAACGTTAACGGAATACTGAATAGCTGTCCGCATGGTGATCAGGCCGCGGTAGCTGCCGTCATAGTTGGAAGGCGTCCAGCTGGAGCCGGTATCTTTTTTTGTCAAAGGAGCATCGTCCAAGGAATAACATGCCGGGTAACCGTTTTCCAGCGCAGTAGAGTAGACTGTGATCGGCTTGATGGTAGAACCAGGCTGCCGATAAGCTTGTGTCGCTCTGTTAAAGCCTCTCTTGGTTTCGTGCGTTCTGCCGCCTACCAATGCTTTGATCTCGCCGGTAGATTGTTCTATAATGACCACAGCGGACTGCGGTTGAATGATCCCGTTTTCATCTTTTTTGCCCCTAGGGAAATAATCGTTGTTTGCCATAACAGATTCGGCTTTTTCTTGTGTTGCTGGATCTACCGTAGAGTAGATGCGAAGGCCGCCTCCGTAGAGGACCCTATTGATGTCTTCTTCCGGATAACCGGCTTCTTCCAAAAGTCTTGCCGCTTCTGTTTGGATATAATCTACGAAATAAGGATAGATATAGGCTTCTTCTTCCTCTTCAGCCATCACAATGACTTCCTGTTTCGCCGCGTTTGCCTCTTCCTGCGTGATATAACCGTTTTCCACCATAGTATTTAATACAATATCTTTTCGGTTCATAGACTTTTCATAGTTGGAAAGGGGAGAATAGCTCGGCCCTTTGGCGGCACCGGCCATGACGGCGCATTCCGCTAAAGTCAGCTCGGATAATTCTTTATTATAATAAGCTTTTGCCGCCGCTTTGACACCATAAGTGGATTTTCCAAAATAGATCTGATTCAAATAGAATTCCAATATCTGATCTTTTGTATAAAGCCTTTCCATTTGAAGGGAAAGCCACATTTCCTGCACTTTCCGTTTCATAGTCGTTTCATAGTTCAAAAATGCGCCTCTGACAAGCTGCTGTGTGATAGTAGAAGCACCTTGTCCTTTAAACGGGTTCCCGTTGGCCTTGATATTATGGAACATGGAGCGAAGGATCCCTGTAATATCGATCCCAATGTGATCCGCAAACCGTTCATCTTCTATACTGATAAAAGCGTCCTGCAGCTGTTGCGGGATCTCATCTAAGCTGACATAATACCTGTTTTGTGAACCGTGCAGCTCACTTAGGACGGTGGTGCCGTCACTGGAATAAACAATAGATGTTTCCATTGGTTTTAATTTTTTCGGATCAAAATCCGGCGCATCCTTTGCCAAACTGGCAATATAGCTGACACCAACCCCTACGACAATGAAACATCCAACAAGAAGTAAAATGAAAAACCATTTTAAGATAGATACGGCGACTCTTTTTTTCTTAGAGCCCTGTTTTTTCTTTTTACCTTTTGTTTTTTTAGGTTCTTCCGTATTTGAAATTAACATATTTGCCTCCTTATACTGAGAAATCATTTCTCATTCCGGACAGAAATAGTATTCTGCCATAGCAGTTTAATGTTTGCAGGCGTTTTTGAAAAAGATTCCGCCTTAAAAAATAAAACTACAAGAATATCCCTTATTATACCACAATTTAAACCGTTGTGGTCGAAACCTCACATTTATTTAACAGAATTGTAAAACAAATATGATATCAAAATTCATTATACCATAAGTTTTCGTGGACGAAGTAATAATTTAAAAAAATTGTGCCGACTTTTCCGCTGCCGCCATATAGTGATACTGAGGTGTTTTCATGAAAAAAAGACGACAGTATCATAAAAAGCGCACTGCCATACATAAGAAAAAGAAAAGGTCCGGGTATGTCTCGTGGATCATCTTTTTTTCTCTCTTTTTATTACTGGTATCTTCTTTGTTTTTTTATCTGGTCAATAGAAATATTATGCCCGTTTTGCTTTCTGTTTGCGAAGCAAAAGCGAACCAAATGGCAACAGAGGCGATCGACAGCGCTGTTTCCGAAAGTTTATTGGAAGAATTTGATTATATGAATTTGATCCGTATCGAAACCGATCAAAGAGGGGAGATTGTTTTGATCCAGCCGGATGCTATGAGGCTGTCCTACTTAAGATCAAGATCCGCCGCTATTGTGCAAAACGCAATAGAAGGGCTGAAAAACGAAGAGATCAAGATCCCTTTGGCATCGGTGATCGGAACGAACATTATTTTGAATGAAGGACCGGATATCACGATCAATGTGACACCGATAGGTACGGTGCATGCCGACATCAAGGAAACTTTTGAAGACGCGGGCGTCAATCAGACCAGGCACAGGATCTATATGGAAATAACGACTATGGTCAGGATCGTGATCCCCATGATCACTTCTGACGTGATCGTAAAAACGGATATGCCTATCTGTGAATACATCATTGTGGGGAATATTCCCGATGCGATCATCAATTTGGATAAAAATCAAAATAATGGTTATCTGAATTAGGTTTTTATGATATGATGAAAGGTATAATGAATGATAGGAGCGAAACAATGATGCAACCGGAATTATATCAGGTAATGGATGCCATATTAAAAGAAGGGGAAGTGCATTTTCCCGGTATTATACTGCAGTATCGAGAAGAACTGGGACTAAAAGAAGAAGATTTGGGCCGCTTGCTGATAGATTATTATGAAGAACAAAAAGGCGGTA
>JAEEYS010000054.1 GCA_016288255.1 Bacillota bacterium | reverse complement strand
ATTTGACCGCCAATTTATTGATTTTGGCAGGCTATTTGGCTTTCATCTTTCTTTCTGTCGTGCGCTGAGGTTTTTACCGCCGTTTGCCACTTGCCACTACGTGCTAAAAAACGTTGCCGACAGTGATCCTTTCCCTTTCATAGAGATACCGAACTATTTTTTTGACAGTCGCCATCTCTTCCACCATGAGCTCTTTGCTTTCTATTTTGATATATTCTTTCAGCCTGGCAATACCCACATCTATGGTACGCATATCCTCGTGCGTCATCAAATATTCCAAGTGGAACTTTATTTTTTCCCATAGCGCGATCATCTCATCGCATACCTCATCGGCCCGTCGCCAATCTTCTTCCCCAACGAATGATTCCAATTCCGTCAGCTTTTCTGTCAACGCGTCGGAAGAGGTTTTGGTATACCACATAAAAGCGCCCCCAAAAACAGCTAAAGAAACGGCAAAAAAAAGGACCCATTTTATGTTCTTCAAATCTTTTCCTCCATTCTCCTTTGGCAATAAAAATTGCCGTCTCCATCCAGTTCCGCAAACAGGATCGTCTTTAACTTTTTATCCGATCGGATCCCCAGATTTTGATAAAGCCACGTTTCATTGTATCCCGCTTTTTTTAAATTTTCCTTTTGTATCTTTCCGTCTATGACCAGTGTGATCGGGATCTTTTCCTGAGCGGCATTGATCTTTAGATCTTTCAGAGTGATCGGCTTTTCATCCGATTTCGGAATGATACTGATCTCTCCGGAAGTCTCCAAAATGGCATATTGGATCCCCTTTATATCAAAGTAGCCGTCTATCCTGAGCCGTTCCATCAAATCGTTGATACTGATCAAGGTATCTTTTAACACCTTTTCTTCTATTTTGCCGTTTCGAATCAAAATCTCCGGTTTTCCGCTGACAAACTGATGGAATCTTTGACTTTTTAGCGAAAAATAGGATATCGAAAATTGGAGCAGCAGCAATGTAACGATCGGTATAAAGGAATCGATCATGGGCACGTCATTGTTCTCCATGGATATGATGCCCATTTCCGCAATGATCAGCGTGATCACAAATTCATAAGGCTGCATCTGTCCCACCTGCCGTTTTCCCATAAACCGCACGGCAAACAGGACCACGATATACATAATGATCGTTCGTATGATAGAAATAACCACAATATCACCTCTTTTGTATCATGGCCCAAAAGAATAAATTGTATGTAACCGAACATGCCGCTGTCTTTGTTTTCTTTTTTCATCCGTTCTTCATATCCATACCCTGTCGTTTCCGTCCTCTTAAAACAAAAAAGCCTTGATCCATAGATATGATCTATAGATCAAGGCTTTTCTTTTACTTGTTATCGATTTATCGAACGATAGCTCCTTTGGAAGCGGAAGAAACCAGTTTGGCGTACCGTGCCAAATATCCTTTTTTGATCTTTGGTTCTAACGGTTTAAAAGCTTCAAACCGTTTTTTCATTTCTTCTTCCGAGATCTTCAGTTCCAACTTACCGCCCATAATATCAATAGAAATGATATCTCCTTCTTGAATGATCCCGATCGGGCCTCCTTCTGCCGCTTCCGGAGAAATATGTCCGATAGCGGCACCTCTGGTCGCGCCTGAAAAACGGCCGTCCGTAATAAGCGCTACGTCTTTGTCCAGTCCCATACCCGCAATAGCGGAAGTAGGACTTAACATTTCACGCATACCCGGTCCGCCTTTTGGTCCTTCATAGCGAATGACCACTACATCGCCTTTTTGGATCTTCCCGTCATAAATACACTGGATCGCTTCTTCTTCGGAGTTGAACACTCTTGCCGGGCCTTCATGTTTCAGCATATCCGGCGCTACGGCAGAACGTTTGACCACTGCTCCATCCGGCGCTAAATTCCCTTTTAATACCGCGATCCCGCCGGTCGTGGAATAAGGTTCTTTGACGGAATGGAGCACATCATAATGCAAGATCTTTCTGCATTTGATGGATTCCTTCAAAGGTTTGTTCTGCACTGTCAAAACATCTCCGTGGATCAAACCGTTTTCATACAGTTCATTCAACAGAGAATAGATCCCGCCCGCGTTCAAAAGATCCTGCACATGGTGCATTCCCGCGGGAGCCAATCTGCAAAGGTTCGGCGTTTTTTCACTGATAGCGGAGATCGTATCCAAACTCAATTCTCTGCCCAGTTCACTGGCAATCGCCGTTAAATGCAGCACGGAATTGGAAGAACAACCCAGCGCCATATCTACAGCCAAAGCATTTTCAAATGCGTCTTCCGTTAAAATCTGAGACGGTGTGATGTTTTCTTTTACCAAGGTCACAGCCTGCATCCCTGTTTCTTTTGCAAGACGGATCCGTCCGGCATACACAGCCGGAATGGTGCCGTTTCCTTCCAAAGCCATCCCGATCGCTTCTGTCAAACAGTTCATGGAATTGGCTGTAAACATACCGGAACAGGAACCGCAGCCGGGACAAGCGTTGTCTTCAATAAACTTCAAACCGGCTTCGTCTATTTTCCCTGCTTTATAAGCGCCCAGCG
The DNA here is from genome assembly GCA_016288255.1 of Bacillota bacterium. Classification (GTDB taxonomy): domain Bacteria; phylum Bacillota; class Tb-RUG-66; order Tb-RUG-66; family Tb-RUG-66; genus Tb-RUG-66. The sequence goes on along the minus strand of JAEEYS010000054.1, from coordinate 5,342 downwards.
CTTCATAAACGCTGTTGTAATCCAAATATTTTCCATCATAGGACAAAGAAAGCATCGGACCGCCGCTGACAAAAATAGAAGGAATATCCAGTCTTGCCGCAGCCATCAGCATCCCCGGCACGATCTTATCGCAGTTGGGGATAAAAACCATCCCGTCCAGTCCATGGGCTCTGGCCATGGTTTCGCAGCTGTCCGCGATAAGTTCCCTGCTTGCCAGGGAATATTTCATGCCGATATGCCCCATAGCGAGACCGTCGCACACGCCGATAGAAGGAATTTCAATGGGGGTGCCGCCCGCTTCTCTGATCCCTGCTTTGACCGCATCGGCAATGGTCCTTAAATGGATATGGCCCGGTATGATTTCATTAAAAGCATTGACAACACCGATCAATGGATTGTTGATCTCTGTATCCGTATATCCCATCGCTTTGAACAAAGAGCGATGAGGCGCTTTTTCCACACCTTTTTTTACGCTGTCACTGATCATAGTTTTTTCTCCTCGTTTCTTCTAACTAAATGATAGACCAATTTATTTCTTTTCGTCATTCCAGCTCATCAATTTACGCAGTTCTGCGCCCACTTGTTCCAATTGAGATTCTGCTTCCATTCTTCTTCTGGAACGGAAATAAGGTCTGTTTGCCTGATTTTCAGCGATCCATTTTCTTGCGAATTCGCCTTCTTGAATATCTTTCAATACCTGTTTCATTGCTTTTTTGGTATCTTCTGTGATGATTTTCGGGCCTGTTGTATAATCGCCGTATTCTGCAGTATCACTGATAGAATAACGCATGAAGCTGAATCCGCCTTTGAAGATCAAGTCAACGATCAGTTTCATTTCATGAACACATTCAAAATAAGCGCTTTCCGGCTGATATCCTGCTTCTACCAAAGTGTCGAAACCGGCTTTCATCAACGCTGTTACACCGCCGCAAAGGATAGCTTGTTCACCAAAGAGGTCTGTTTCTGTTTCTTCTTTGAATGTGGTTTCCAATACACCGGCTCTTGCGCCGCCGATCCCTGCTGCATAAGCTAAACCTAAATCATGCGCTTTTCCTGTATAATCTTGGAATACAGCGATCAGACATGGAACGCCTTTTCCTTCCAAATACTGGCTTCTTACCGTGTGGCCCGGGCCTTTTGGAGCGATCATAAATACGTCTACATTTGCCGGCGGAACGATCTGTGCGTAATGGATATTGAATCCGTGTGCGAACATCAATCCTTTTCCTTCTGTCAAATACGGTGCGATATCCTTTTTATACATAGCGGCTTGTTTTTCATCATTGATGAGTACCATAATGATATCGGCTCTTTTTGCTGCTTCTGCTGCAACATATACTTCAAATCCCAATTCTTTTTCTGCGTAGTCCCAAGATTTGCTGCCTTCATACAACCCAATGATAACATGAACGCCGCTGTCTCTTAAATTTTGTGCCTGTGCGTGTCCTTGACTGCCAAACCCGATAATTGCAACTGTTTTCCCTTGCAATAATCCTAAATTACAATCCTTTTCATAATATACTTTTGCCATTTTTAAAACTTCCTTTCTTGTTTTGTTTCATTTTATTTAATTTTGATTATATTTACCTCTTTCGAGAGCAATCACACCGGTCCTTGCTATGGTTTCGATCCCATAGGGTTTTAATAGCTGAATCAACGCGTTATTCTTTTCTTCATCCCCCGTGCTTTCAATGGTGATGCTGGTATTGGACACATCCACCACTCTGCCGCGGAAGACTTCCGCCAATTCAATGATCTCATTTCTTGTTGCAAAATCTTTGATTCCCACTTTTACCAACAACAATTCCCGCTGAAACATTTTTTCCCGTTCCAGCACCGTAATATCCAAGACATGAACGATCTTGTTCATCTGCTTGACCACTTGATCCACCTGAAACTTGTCACTGGATACGATAACTGTCATTCTGCTTTTTGAGGGATCATCTGTAATACCTGCGGCCAAACTTTCAATATTAAATCCTCTTCGGTTCAGCATGTTCGTGATTTTGAACAAAACCCCCGGACAGTTGTCCATATATACGGATAAAGTATATTTTGCCATCAGCTTCCCTCCTAATCTAAAATAAAGTTTGTCAAATTGCTTCCCGGCGCCACCATAGGATTGACCATTTCATCTTTGTCGATCTTGCAATCTAACAAAGCAGGTTTCCCCGACTCCAGCGCTTCTCGAAAAGCTATTTTGAAGGCTTCCATCGTATCTACACGGTATCCTTTGATATCATAAGCCTCCGCCAGTTTCACAAAATCCGGCGCCCGATCCAGTGTCGTTTCGGAATAGCGTTCCTGATACATCAGGTGCTGCCACTGTCTGACCATCCCCAGTACCGTATTGTTGAAAACGATCGTAATGATCGGAATATCATAATAAGAAACTGTGGCAAGCTCATTGGAATTCATCCTGAAACTGCCGTCACCGGTAATATGCACTACCGGCACTTCGGGATTTCCTATTTTGGAGCCGATAGCGGCTCCCAGCCCGAATCCCATTGTACCGAATCCGCCGCTGGTAATGGATTGTTTCGGTCTTTTATAAGTATAATATTGTGCCGCCCACATCTGGTGCTGGCCCACATCCGTCGCGATGATCGCTTCTCCGTTTGTTTCTTTTTCCACAAATTCGATCATTTCTTTTGGATTCAAATACTTACTTTCATTATACACCGTTTTTTCCTGATAGGCAGCAACAGTTTTCTTCCATTCTTCATGACAATACGATTTTTCAGCCATTTTTTGGTTCAAAAGAGTCAAAACCGCTTTTAAATCGCCCACCACAGAGCAGTCTGTCTGTACATTTTTGTCGATTTCCGCTTCATCGATATCCACATGGATGATTTTTGCTTTTTCTCCAAAAACAGAAGAACTGCAGGTGATCCTGTCATTAAAGCGGGTCCCCAAACCAATGATCAGATCGCAGTTCGTCACAGCCTGATTGGAAGTTTGGGTGCCGTGCATGCCGATCATACCGGTAAAAAGCGGATGATGGGCATCTATCCCGCCCAGCCCCATCAAAGTACTGCAAACAGGGGTATCGTATTTTTCCACAAATTCTTTTAATTCTTTTTCCGCGCCCGCTTTGATAATCCCGCCTCCTGCGATCACAAAAGGCTTTTGGCTTTCTTCCAATAGTTCCAATACGGTATCTATAATACCGTCTTGCAGCTCAGCATGCTTGATCCCCCGAAAGACCGGCCGATTCACTTTATCTGTTTTGATCAGCTCTTCTATATATTCTTCTTTTGTCATCGGTGTAAACTCGCCCATTGCCGCCGTCACGTCTTTTGTGACATCCAAAAGGACCGGTCCTGGCCGGCCGCTTTTTGCCAAAGTAAAAGCTTCTCGGATAGAAGGCGCCAAATCATCGATATGATTGATAAAATAACTGTTTTTTGTAATAGGCGCGCTGATCCCCGTAATATTGACTTCCTGAAAAGCGTCTGTCCCGATACAAGGATCGACTACATTACATGTAATAAACACCACCGGTGAAGAATCCATATAAGCGGTGGCGATCCCCGTTGTCAAATTAGTTGCTCCCGGTCCGCTGGTAGCAAAACAAACACCGACTTTTCCCGTGCTTCTGGCGTAGCCGTCCGCCGCGTGAGAAGCGCCTTGTTCATGGGCTGTCAAAATATGCGTGATCTTGTCTTTATAATCATACAATTCATCATATAAATTCAAAATCGTACCGCCCGGATACCCGAATACCGTATCCACGCCTTGCTCCAATAAACATTCCAGGATGATTTTTGTTCCTTTGATCTTCATTTTCCCTGCTCCCTTTTTCTCATCAGTCTTTTTCCTATTCAAAACAAAAAACCTTCATCCACACAATAGGACGAAGGTTATCTTTCGCGGTACCACCTAAATTCGTATTTTAAAAATACACACTCAACAAGCACTGACATGCTCTTCCTCAATAACGGCAGGACGCCGGCACCACTTACTTTCTTTTGATTTCAGCTAGCAACTCCAAGATGATTTTCTATATCGGACTTATAAGAATTTCCACCTAGCATTCTCTCTCTGCCATAAACCCCATATATACTCGTTCTTATCATTGTTTTTTCACTCTTTACTTCACTTCTATTTTACTCCATAAAAGTGATCTGTCAACACCTTTTGCATAGAAATTTTTATTTTCGTATAAAGTAAAATATTTCCTCTTTTACCTGGCACGATAAAAAAACAGCCGTTTCTCTTAAAACGGCTGTTTTTGTTTCTTTTTGCTTTTTTAATTTTCTTTTGTCTGGATACATTTTACAGGGCATTTTTCCGCGCAAATACCGCAGTTGATGCATTTGTCATAATCTACATGAGCAAAATTATCGACTACTTTGATCGCTTCCTGTGGACAATTCTTTTCACACATTCTGCATCCGATACAGCCTGCCGTGCATTTTACTCTTGTTTCTTTCCCCGTATCTTTATTGCTGCATTTTACATAAGTCCTGTTTTCATAAGGAACCAATTGGATAATATGTTTCGGACAGGCTTCCACACATTTTCCGCAGGCAACGCAGTTATCTTCATCCACTTCCGCGATATGGTTCACATTGATATGGATGGCATCGAACTGACATGCTTTCACACAGTTTCCGTATCCCAAACAGCCATACTGACAAGCTTTGCTTCCGCCCGCCAAAGCATTGACGGAATTACAATCTCCCACGCCTTGATAATCAAAATTGATCTTGCATTTTTTGATATCACCGCCGCAAAGCACTCTGGCAGTCTTTCTCACTGTATCCGCATCCATTTCAACGCCCATGATATCCGCTACTTTTTGCGCAACGGGCGCGCCGCCTACAGGGCAGGCATTATAAGGCGCTTCTCCTTTTGCGATCGCTTCCGCCAATCCGCTGCATCCGGCATAGCCGCAGCTGCCGCAATTAGCGCCCGGCAAAACTTCTCCGATCAAATCGATCCTTTCATCTGTTTCGATCGCAAACTTTTTGGAAGCTACCGAAAGCATACCGCCAAAAACGATACCAATGGCTGTCATACTGACGCCGGCAATTAAAATCGTATTTAACATCACAATCCCCCTCCGCTCTTACATTGCAATGAGGCCGGAAAATCCCAAAAAGGCCATGGACAAAAGTGCTGCTGTAACCAAAACGATCGCACGGCCGCGAAAAGCATGGGGAATATCCGCTTCTGCATATTCCAATTCTTCTCGGATCCCTGCCAACAAACTGATAGCTAAGGTGAATCCGATTCCGGCACCTAATCCGAAGACAACAGCTTGCACAAAATTATATTCATTGGTCACTACCAAAGTTGCCAACCCTAAGATCGCGCAGTTTGTTGTAATCAACGGT
>JAEEYS010000053.1 GCA_016288255.1 Bacillota bacterium | reverse complement strand
TTACATCCACCATAACGGAATTGAATACCAGATAATCCCGATAGTCAAAATCCGGAAGATACGCATCAAATAAACTCTCATCTGTAATATCCATTTCTTTCATTACCTTGGATTTTATATATTCTTTTGTAATCTCGTTGATCGAAAGATAAGCAAACCCAAACTCTTTTCTGTCGGGATACAATTCCGATTCATCTCTTGTATCATACAAATGATCCGGAACATTGATCAACCCCCTGACCTTTTCCTTTAAATCCAGATCTTCATATTTTACGGATATGGTATCTCCTACCTTGATATCATTTTCGATCGCATAAAAGTTATCCAGCCAAACACCGGACTGATCCGCGTCAAATTCTTCTCCTTCATACAAATAGAACCGAGAGATCCGATTGGTTTCAATAAAATTCAATAATAAAATCTTATCCTGATCGGTTGTTGCCGTAATCGATAATTTTCTTTCCGCATCTTTTACATTTTCTATTTTTCGGATCGTTTCCAAATCTTCTTTGGTAAAATTGGCTCCCATTACATTTAGATCCTGTAAATTATTTTCGGTATAAAATCGATCCCCCGTTTCTTTCATACCATCCATATAAGCTTCAATCCCCGAATAAGCCATGATCCCGATCATCACCATCAAAAAGATAGTAATAAATTGCGACAAATTTTCTTTGATATCTCTGAGCATTTTTTTACGTAACATCATCACCACTTGACCTCGTTGATATTCTTAGGATTCTCATTCAACTCATTTGACTCCACTTTACCGTTTTTAATGCGGATCACGCGGTCGGCAATATCCGCTATCAGTGAATTATGCGTAACAATGATCACTGTAGTATCTGCATTGCTTTGTGCTTTCAATAGTTTTAAAACCTCTACCCCCGTTTTGGAATCCAAAGCACCGGTCGGTTCATCACAAAGAAGCACTTTCGGCGTTTTCATAATCGCTCTGGCGATGGATACCCTCTGTTGTTCACCCCCCGATAATTCCGAAGGAAATTTGTTGGCATGTTCCAATAGACCCACACTCTTTAGCACTTCTTTCGCGTCTTTTTTCGTATTCGTCACATCTTTGATCAGATTGACATTTTCTTCCACCGTCAAAGTGGGCATGATATTATAAAATTGAAAAATAAATCCCACATCATCGGCTCTGTATTTTGTCAGCTCTGCTGCATTATATTTTGCAATATCTTTCCCTCCGATCAAAATACTGCCTGCTGTTGCTTTATCCATACCGCCAAGCAAATTCAGCAAAGTTGATTTTCCTGCCCCGGAAGGCCCCAAAACAACTACAAATTCTCCTTGATTTATTTCTAAATCCACACCGTCTAAGGCATGGAATCGTTGTTCGCCCACAACATAAGTTTTTTCCACATTTTGAAGTGTGATCAAGCTTTTTTCCATAATACGCCTCTTTCTTTTTAAATATGAAATATGTTTCATATTTAATTATATGCCCTATTTCCCCATCCGTCAATAGAACATGAAATATAATTCACATCTTAAAAAAGATATGGTATACTATATGAAAAGAAAGGGAAGTGACTCTATGGATTCTACGATTCGAGAACCCAAACAAAAAAGAGCGATCGAAAAAAAAGAAAAGATCATCCGCGCCGGATTTGATTTGATCTGTGAAAACGGTTATTATAACATCAATACCGCCGAAATCGCAAAACGAGCCGGCGTTTCTACCGGTATCGTCTATCAATATTTTAAAGACAAGCATGCTATTTTGATGGAAGGCTTGAATCGATACGGAGATACCCTTTTTTACCCTATGATCAAAGTTCCCGAAGACCCTTTTGACAAAAAACATTTTCCTCGCATAATAAAAAGTATGATCCAGGAGTATATCCAAAATCATAAAGTATCCAAAACAGCTCATGAAGAAATCATGGCTATGGTCCACTCTGATCCTGAGGTTGCCGCCTATTTTTATAAAAGGGAATGGGAAACAACGGCTATTGTTAAAGAATATTTAATGAAAAATCAGTTTTCTGATCTTTATTTGTCCGAAAAGATCCACATTTCCTTGGGATTGATCGATAACTTGTGCCATGAGATCATTTATCACAAGCATGACGAAATGGACTACGATAGGATGATAGAAATTGTGATATGCGCCATTGAAAAAATATTTCAAGGAAGTATCAAAAAATAAAAATGGCGTTTGTGTCAAAAAGAAAAACCGATCCTTTCATTCGATAAAACGAATTTTCGAATCGGTTTTATTTTTTTGTTTTCTTTGTTCTCTATCGTTCTCCATAGGTGAGCAAAATAGATTTGACCAAATCCACCGCCCGAACCAATTCCGCAACGGAAATGGTCTCCGCCGTCGTATGCGGATTTCGATACCCTACGCCTAAGTTTACGCAATCAAGCCCCTTGCTTCCATAGATCGCGGCATCGCTGCCGCCGCCGGAAGAGGTCCAGTTTGGCGTGATTCCGATCTTTCTCATGGCTTCTTCCGCCAATAGCACACTTTCCGCGTTTTCTGCCATATCGACGCCGGGCATAAATTCTTTTTCTTCTATTTCTACCGATACCGCATATTCTTTTGCCGTTTCCTCTGCGGTCTGAATCATATGCTCTACCTGCTGTTTCAATTTTTCGCTTTTCAAACTTCTGGCTTCCGCCTCAAACACCGTTTGATCCGGCACGATATTGATGGCAGTCCCTCCTTGGATCAGCCCCACATTGCTTGTGGTATCTTCATCGATCCTGCCCAGTTTCATTTTTGCGATCATTGCCGCCGCTCCTTGAATGGCGCTGATCCCGTTTTCCGGTTCTGTGCCTGCGTGGGCTTTTTTCCCTTTTACCACAAAATCGAATTTTTTGCGATAAGGGGCTTTTACAATGATATTTCCCGTCGGGCCGGAGCTGTCCATTACAAATCCGATTTTAGACCTTACTTGTTCGGTATCCACTTCTCTGGATCCCATCAGGCCCACTTCTTCCGATACCGAAAATAAAACCTCAATATCCGGAAGCGGTTTTCCTTCTTCCAACAGTTCTCTGATACCGCCTAAGATCGCCGTGACCCCCGCTTTGTCGTCCGCGGCCAAGATCGTGTCTCCCGCGGAAGTGATCTGTCCGTTTTCTATCACCGGTTTGATCTCTTTGCCCGGTTTGACCGTGTCCATGTGGGCCGACAAAAAGATAGGCTCTTTATGAAGCTCCCCTTTTCGAAATCCTATTACATTCCCCGCGTTTCCGCCGGTCACCTCAAAAGCCTTGTCTTCTCTTACGATAAACCCCAGGCTTTGCAGTTCTTCTTTCATTTTGTCCGCAAACAGTCTTTCTTCTCCGGACTCACTGGGGATCTGGATATATTCCGTAAACTGTTTTACCAGCTGTTCCGTTCTTTCTTCTCTGTTCAAACGATCCTCTCCCGTCTTCAGAAATTTTATATGTTGCCGATAGCCTTTTCT
>JAEEYS010000052.1 GCA_016288255.1 Bacillota bacterium | reverse complement strand
GGTTCTCTTTGTGAAACCGAAAAATAAGAAAAGACATATTGGGAGGGACTGTATGATAAAGACACTCATGAAAAGCATACGACAATATAAAAAGAACTCTTTATTGGCTCCTTTTTATGTTGCTTTAGAAGTCGTAATGGAAGTATTGATTCCGTTACTTATGGCAAATTTAATAGATTATGGCATCGATCAGGGCAATATGTCTGTTGTTTTAAAATTCGGCTTGATCTTATTGTTTTCCGCGGGGTTATCTTTGACCTTTGGGATTTTGGCAGGACAGCACGCGGCGACTGCTTCAGCCGGATTCGCGAAAAACTTGAGACATGACATGTTTTATAATGTGGAAACCTTTTCCTTTTCCAATATCGATAAGTTCTCCACTTCCAGTCTGGTAACGCGTCTTACCACAGACGTGACCAATGTGCAAATGGCGTATCAAATGATCATTCGAACAGCGATACGCTCCCCTATGATGTTGATTTTTTCTTTGATCGTTTCTTTAAAAATAGATGCTTCTCTTGCGCTTATTTTTGTAGGCGCGATCCCTGTTTTGGGAATTGGATTATGGCTTATCATGTCCAAGACCCACCCTATTTTCGAAAAGGTGTTTAGGACCTATGATAAATTGAATAATGTAGTACAGGAAAATCTAAGAGGGATACGTGTTGTAAAATCTTTTGTAAGAGAAGATCATGAAATCGAAAAATTTCAAAAGATCTCTAAAAGTATTTATCAAGATTTTTCTAAAGCGGAAAAACAACTGGCGTTCAATATGCCTTTAATGCAGTTTTGTATGTATACCTGCATGATTTTGGTATCATGGTTTGGCGCAAGAGCGATTTTGGCCAGCGGCGGTGATCCGACGATCGGATTGTCTACCGGTGAATTGATGAGTTTGATCACCTATGCGATGCAGATTTTAAGCAGTTTGATGATGCTGTCCATGGTATTTGTGATGATCACCATCTCCAGAGCATCTGCCGAAAGGATCGTAGAAGTTCTGACGGAAGAAAGTAGTATGCTGGATGGGAAATCTCATATCAATGAAGTGAAAGATGGCTCTATTCAGTTTGACCATGTATTTTTCAGCTACAGCAAGGACGCAAAAGAACCGGTATTAAAAGATATCAACCTAACGATCAACTCCGGTGAAACAGTGGGGATTTTAGGCGGGACCGGTTCTTCCAAATCCAGTTTGGTACAGCTAATCCCACGCCTTTATGATGTGACGGAAGGTTCTCTTTTGGTAGGCGGCGTGGATGTGCGAGAATACGATATGGAATCTTTAAGAAATCAGGTGGCCATGGTACTGCAAAAAAATGAACTTTTTTCCGGGACTATCAAAGAAAATTTACGCTGGGGCAATGAAAACGCTACAGAAGAAGAATTGATCCATGCTTGTCGATTGGCACAGGCGGATTCTTTTATTACCTCCTTCCCTAACGGATACGATACCTATATCGAACAAGGGGGCTCCAATGTATCGGGCGGACAAAAACAGCGTCTTTGTATTGCCAGAGCGTTGCTGAAAAAACCAAAGATTTTGATCTTAGACGATTCTACCAGCGCGGTAGATACCAAAACAGACGCTTTGATACGAAAAGCTTTTTTAGAAGAGATCCCCGATACCACCAAGCTTATCATAGCGCAGCGTATCGCTTCTATTGAAGATGCGGATAAAATCGTTATTTTGGATAACGGAGAGATCGCTGCGGTAGGGACCCATGAAGAACTCTTGAAAAGCAATACTATTTATCAAGAAGTGTATGCCTCACAAAAGAAAGGAGGTCAGGAAGATGAGTAGAACTGTACCCCCAAACAGATCGCAGGCCATGGGTATGGCTGCGGGGAAAAAATTGGATAAGGATACGGCAAAACGCCTGATGTCTTATATTTTTGAGTATAAAGGAAGATTTGCCATCGTTATTGTCTGTATCATCACCAGCACATTGGCAGGCGTTCTCTCTTCCCTCTTTTTAAGAATACTGATAGATAATTATATCACGCCTTTGCTACTGGAAGCGGTGCCTGATTTTTCAGGCTTGATCCGTGCGCTTTCGATCATGGCTTGTATTTATTTGGCAGGCATCATAGCTGCTTTTTCTTATAATAGAATGATGGTATCCATTGCGCAGGGCACATTAAAAAGAATTCGTGACGAAATGTTCACGCACATGCAGACTCTGCCGATCCGCTATTTTGACACCCATACGCACGGAGATGTCATGAGTCATTATACCAATGATACCGATACTTTGCGTCAAATGATCGCGCAGAGTTTGCCGCAGGTTTTTTCTTCTGTTATTACGGTAATAGCGGTGTTTATCGCCATGATGACCATCAGCGTCTGGCTTTCTTTGTTTATGGTAATCGGCGTTGTTTTTCTCTTGAACTTTATCAAAAAACTGACCGGAAAAAGCAGCACTTATTTCATAAAACAGCAGGAAGCTATCGGCAATTTAAACGGGTATATCGAAGAAACGATCAATGGACAAAAAGTAGTCAAGGTCTTCTGCCATGAAGAAAAAGCAAAAGAAGATTTTGATAAAAGAAACGAAGATCTGTGTGAAAACGCAACGGAAGCGGCTAAATTTTCCAATATTTTAATGCCGATCATGAACAACGCAGGTCATATTCTTTATGTTTTATTGGCGGTATTTGGAGGAATTTTAGCGATTTTAGGCGTAACCAATATCAGTCTTACCGGGGTCAATACTGTTTCTTTGGGCATGATCGCCTCTTTCTTGCAGTTATCCAGAAGTTTTATCATGCCGTTAAGTCAAGTGTCCCAGCAGATCGCATCGATCATCATGGCGCTTGCCGGCGCAAAACGGATTTTTGAGCTGATCGATGAAAAAGAAGAGGTCGACAACGGGAATGTTACTTTGGTTCGCGTGAAGAAAAACGAGGAAGATTCTTTTGTGGAAACAGAAGAAGCAGACAGTATTTGGGCTTGGAAGATCCCGGCGGAAGATCGTGTTAGCTATCGGCCGGTCAAAGGTGAAGTGGTGTTTAAAGATGTAGATTTTGGCTATGAAGAGGATAAAATAGTTCTGCATCATATTTCTCTTTATGCGAATCCGGGAGAAAAAGTAGCTTTTGTGGGAGCTACCGGCGCGGGCAAGACCACGATCACGAACCTGATCAATCGATTTTATGACATTGCGGACGGTAAGATCCAATATGACGGGATCCCGATCAATGATATGAAAAAAAGAGATCTAAGACGTTCTTTGGGGATCGTTTTGCAGGATGTGAACCTGTTTACCGGAACTGTGATGGAAAACTTGCGGTACGGCAGCCTGACCGCAACGGATGAAGACTGTATCGCCGCGGCAAAACTGGCCAATGCGGACGGCTATATCCGTATGCTTCCGCAAGGATATGATACTG
>JAEEYS010000051.1 GCA_016288255.1 Bacillota bacterium | reverse complement strand
ACCTTTGTATTGCTTTTGGAAACGACCTTATAAGTCAAATACTCACTGGTTTTTAATCGAATGGCAGTATATCCGCTTTGTTTGTCATAAGATACTGTAGCAATCGGCGTCGTATTTTCCGCTTTCGGTACAGTGATCTGGATCGCTTTGTTTGCCGTATCCTTGGTCACTTTATAATCGCTTTTGGCGCTGAAATCCAATACTACCCTTACCGTCATGGGAGACGTGGAATATTGTGACGTTCTGACCCCTGTCAGAAGACCCCCGGATACGGTCAGATTCGGCGCTGTGCTTGACAGTTCCGCTTCCGAGATATCAATGACCACCCGATAAGGATTTGTCAGGGTAGATACTTTGTAATCTGCCAATTTATTCATCTTGATGGTGACCATGCCCGAACCGTCGGACAGTGTGGCGTAAGACAGTTTCGTCACCTTATAATCGCTTCCCGGATTGGGATTGGTCCCTTCCGCTTTTTTGTTTACGGTCACTGTCCTGGTATTGCTGTTCCAGTTCACTTCCGCTTCCAGCGCTTCTCCCACAAAACGGAGAGGTACCATGGTCCTGTCGTTATGTATGATCGGCGGAGAATCCAATTCCACCTGGACATTATTGATCGTCGCTGTTTTTTTATCTATCGTGAGAAGGATATTTGTCTTTCCGGAAGTGATGCTGACCTGCCTTGTATTTTTGTTCCAAATCACTTCCGCGCCCAAATATTCCGAGATCACGCGGATCGGCACCAGTGTCCTGTCCTTTACAATGATAGGATTCACATCGCTGTCCACCTGTGTGCCGTTGATGACCAATTTGATATCATTGGCATCCGCAGCGGCAACCTGCAATGCCATAACAGATATCAAAAAAAGAATCCATATCAAGCTTGTCCATTTCTTCATAAAAACACCTCTTCACTCTGTCCGTTTCTCTGTGACCCTCTCTCATCGGCTTTGAAAAAAGCCATTTCACTGTAAAGAGAAAAGACATGATTGCACCGGATTTCCCTCATTCCCATAAAACAGTTGTTTTTCAGTCAAAATCACTGTTTTATCCAATAAACATATTGTTTTGAAACGCTCTTTTTTTGTTCGCAGAAATAAAAACAAAGGAGCAGACAACCTCAAAAATTTCTTGAGTCTGCTGCTTGGCTCTTTCTTTATACTCTGTTTTAAAAGTGTGGAAAACCCTCATCTATAAATATGCTACACTAATTATATCAAATTTTTCCATAATACAAGGTAAAATCAAGGAATTGTAACAATATTGTAATATATGCAGATTTTTCTGCTTTTCTGTTTTTTCCCTGTTTTGCTCTGCTGTTCTTCAGCAATTTGTCCTTCGTTCTTTTTGATCAATGTGGCCTTCTGCCCTTGGAGGCCCTTTATTTTACTGTGTTGTAGAGCTTGCCGATCCCTTCGATCTCACATTCTACCCTATCGCCGGATTTTAAAAACCTGGGCGGTTCAAATCCCATTCCCGCTCCTGCCGGCGTGCCCATGGCAATCACCGTGCCGGCTTTTAGAGTCATACCTTGTGACAATTCATGGATCACATGGGGAATATCAAAGATCATCAGACCTGTTTTGCTGTCCTGCCGTATTTCTCCGTTCACTCTGGATAATATCCTGACATCCGGGTCTTTGCCCATTTCTTTTACGGTCACGATCACCGGTCCCATGGGACAAAATCCATCCAAGCTTTTTCCAAAATACCACTGTTTATGGCGTGTCTGCAAATTTCTGGCACTGACATCGTTCAATACGGTATATCCCAGAACATAGTCATATGCTTCTTCTTTTTTTACTTTTTTGGCATCTTTCTTGATGATCACAGCCAGCTCCGCCTCATAATCCAAAGAATCCACCAGCTCTGCATAAGAAGGGATCGCTTCTCCCGTTCCGATCGCTCGATCCACTCGTTTGGAAAAATAAACCGCAAAAGGACGTTCTCCGCCAAACGCTTCTTTTTTATAACGGGCCGACTCTTCCGCGTGCGCCATATAATTGATCCCGAGACAGATCACATCCTGCCGCAAACGCGGGATCGGCGCTAAGACCTTCACGTCGGACAAAAGGATCCCCTTTTCTTTTTCCTGCAAAACAGCTTCTTCCATCTTTTCATAATCTTCTTCTGTCGCTCTTATGATCAAATCGTTCATATCCGCAAAATCAAAGCCGAGATCCTTTACCGAAAGCACCTGTTTTCCATCCTTTGACAAAACGCCTACTTGCTCCGTTTTTTTCCACGCATACGTCATCAGCCGCATAAGACGATCCTCCTTTTTTCTTTCCGCCCGATAAATAAAGAAGAAAACCTTACTGACTTTATAAATCAATAAGGTTTCTGTTTATGATTGATTTTTGTCATTTTATTGTTTGGCAATACCGTATGGATCTTTTTTTACTGACTTCCTATTTCTGACAGGCCAACTGCCCTAATATTTTATGGAGAATTTGGTATAATTCCAATACATCCCCTTCTTCCAAAGGAAGACACTTTGCCAATTTTAAAGGTATCTCAACTGCCTGATCTTTCAGGCTCCGCCCTTTTTCCGTAATGGATACGCATAGATTCCGCTCATCTTTTTGCGACCGCGCCCGTGTTACATATCCTTTGGCTTCCAATTTTTTTAAAACCGGTGTCAAAGTGCCGGAATCCAAATATAGCATCTGTCCCAATTCTTTTACGGTCACTTCCTCTTTTTCCCACATTACCATCATGGCAATATACTGGGTATACGTCAGATCCAGCTCATCTAAATAAGGTTTATACCGATGAACCACTTCTTTTGCCGCAGCATAAAGAGGAAAACAAAGCTGATTCTCCAATTTTAATACATCATATTTCCGATCCATATTATTTCTCCTGCATATCACTATATATTCCACTACAACTCAATGTATCACAACTCACAAAAGATTTCAACGCTAATTCTGTTTTATGACGTCTTTATGCCTTTTTGACCATATTCATGATGCGAGATATTTTTTCGCAAAATCCGCCGCTTGAGCCAGATCTTGCTCATTGGGTCTGCCTTTATGCAAGAGAGAAAAAGAACCGCGGCAGTGGAATTCTTCTTCCGCCATGCTGATGCCGTATTCTTCCGCGCATTTTTTTACCTGCTGATAGGTGGAGGAAAGCAATGCCGCTGTACTGAAATTCACGATTTTTCCGATTTGATCCCCATTGGCTTTCATAAAATCTTTCACCGCCGGGTCGATCCCCGCCGCATACACCGCGCTGCCCAAAAAAAGAACATCTGCTTTTTCCGTTAACGGGACAGACACGTCAAGCGCTTCTGCTCCCACCGCATCTGCGATCGCTTCTGCCAGCTTTTTCGTATTGCCTGATCTTGTATAATAACGCACTGCGATTTTCATAACTATCCCTCCTTTTCTACCCGCTTTTCTTTTATCGAAGTCTATAAAATCGCTTTGACTTTTTCCGCTACTTTTTTCATGGAAGTTGTAGGTTCGAATCTTTCTACGATATTTCCTTCCCGATCGATCAAGAATTTTGTGAAGTTCCATTTGATACTGCTGGTGTTCATATAATTTTTATCTATTCTTTTCAGCACCTGTCCCAGCGCGATACCGGCAGGATTCAATTTTTCAAAACCGGCAAACTTGGTATTGTCTGTCAACCATTTGTATAGCGGAATCGCATTTTCTCCATTGACGTCGATCTTAGAAAATTGAGGAAACGTGATCTGATACCGTCTGGTGCAGAAAGAATGGATCTCGTCATCTTCTCCCGGAGCCTGTTCTCCAAATTGATTGCAGGGGAAATCCAAAATTTCCAATCCGTCTTTTTGATGTTCCGCATAAAGTGTCTGCAGATCATTGTATTGCGGTGTGAAACCGCATCCCGTCGCGGTATTGACGATCAATAACACTTTTCCTTGATAATCCGATAAAGATACTTCACTGCCGTCTTGCGCTTTTACTTTAAAATCATAAATTCCCATTTTTCTTCCTCCTGTTTTATCCATATTTATAGAGTCACCAAAAAAACGCCTCTTATTCTATTTTACACAATTTAATTTATCACAATTTAATTCTTCTGTCAAGCATTCCAAAAAGAATTTTAAAAATTTTTATTTTATCAAAAAATCCTCCGCAGCGCTTTTGTCATACGAAGGATCTTTGGTCTTGTTTGTCTTGTCTGTTTTGATAAAACCATATTTACGGCAGAAAAAATCTGCCTATCAACTTTCCATTTCGGCGTGGATCAATTGGCAATATGAATTTCCCTCTTCTTCATAGGTATCAAAAATACCCGTTACCGTGATATTCTCTCCCAAAGCGGGATAGTCGTCTGGATAAACAGCATTTTCACGCAATACGAATTCTATCCCCTGCGCGCAGCAGGCCGTGGCGTCTTCGATGATGCAGGCATAATAATTTCGCTCTTCCCCTTCATACACGGCAAAGGCGCCTTCCATTTTAACGGATTTCCCCACATAATCTTCCGGCGTCATCATCATATTATAGACTTCCGCATAGACAATGGTGCTTCCCAACACCGTCAGATCCACATCAAAGTCTCCGTCAAGCGCTACAGAAGCCGGGGACTTTGATTCTTCTTTTGCTTCTTCTTTTGCGGTATCCCCCGTATCCTGCGCTTCGCTGTCCGCTTGCGCCAAAATATCCGACACCGTTTTTTCCTGATTCATGTTCTGTGTTCTTCCTTTCGTCTGCCGGCCGCAGGCAGCAAGGGTAAAGAGCAGAACAATTATATTGATCATACAAATCATCTTTTTCATGCTTTTACACCTCCACGAAACATGCCTATCAGGCAAAACAAAGCAAATACCGCAATATCAACGGCAACGATGGTCGAGCCCACAGGAGTCTCTCCCACGATCGAGATCAAGATGCCAAGAAGGGCGCAGCTTACAGAAAGGATCGCCGAGCAATAGGTCACGGATTTAAAATTCTTGAATACCCGCATAGCGGAAAGCGCCGGAAAGATCACCAGAGCCGAGATCAGCAGTGATCCTACCAAATTCATTGCCAGCACGATGATCACGGCGATCACCACCGCAATGAGCAGATTATAGGCATCTGCGTTGGTCCCCGTTGCTTTGGCGAAATTTTCATCGAACGTAACGGAAAATATCTTATGATAAAACAGAATGAATACAGCCACCACCACAACGGAAAGGACCACGCAGATCCACACTTCCGTTTGGGTCAATGTCAAAATAGAAGTAGACCCGAACAAAGTGGAACACACGTCTCCCGAGAGGTTGCTGGAGGTGCTGTAAATATTCATGATCAAATAGCCGATCCCCAAAGCACCTACCGATACCATGGCAATGGCTGCGTCTCCTTTTACTTTTGTATTTTGTCCCATGCGCAGAAGAAGGACAGCGCATAATATAGTGATCACCATCACCAAAGGCATTTTGTTCGTCAGATCCAACACGGTCGCGATGGCTATGGCGCCAAAAGCCACGTGAGAAAGGCCGTCTCCGATAAAGGAAAACCGTTTCAATACCAGCGTGACCCCCAAAAGCGAAGAGCAAAGAGCGATCAGGACGCCTACGATCAAAGCATATCGTACAAAAGGATACTGCCAATATAACACTATTTTACCGAATACTTCCGTCATGCGATCCCGTCTCCCCTCATAAATCCATAAGCCGCTTCACTTTTCAAATACCCTTCCGTCTTGCCGAAAAAGACCGTTTTGCCGATATGAAGGATATGGTCCGCGTATCGAACGGCTGCTTCTATATCGTGAGAGATCATAATAATCGTGATCCCGTCTTTTTTGTTGAGTTCTTCGATCAAATGATACATTTCCTGCGTTACTTTCGGGTCCAGACCCGATACCGGTTCATCCAAAAGCAGGATCTTTTGGGTAGCGCAAAGGGCACGCGCCAGCAGTACTCTTTGCTGCTGTCCGCCGGAAAGTTCCCGATAACAGCGTTTTTTTAATGATGTCAATCCCAATCTTTCCATATTTTCTTCCGCAAGCTGTTTTTCTTCCTTATTATAAAACGGACGAAGCCCGCATCGGTTTTGACATCCCGACAATACGATCTCTCTTACGGAAGCGGGAAAATCCCGTTGCACCACTGTCTGCTGCGGCAGATAGCCGATCTCGGTCTGCTTTAATCCGTCTCCCATCGTGATACTGCCGCCCATAGGAGACTGCAGTCCCAGGATCGTTTTCATCAATGTCGTTTTTCCCGAACCGTTTTCTCCCACGATACAGAGATAATCCTTTTTATTCACTTCAAAGCTCAGATGAGAAAGGATCTCATGTCCTTCATATCCGAGTGAAAGATCTTGACAGGTGAGTAAAGCCATTCTTTTTTTCTCCTTATTGCAATGCTTCTTTCAAAACAGAAAGATTCTTTTCCATGATGGAAAGATAGGTCGCGCCTTTTTCTATATCCGCCGCCATCGTAGACTGCATGGAATCCATCGTTAAGACCGCCTGATCTTTTGTGGCTGTATTGGCCTTGATCGTGTTGGGGATGGAGCCGTCGGAGCTTTCGATCTGTAAAATCGCCTTGAGCCCCAATTCGTCCACCCTGTTTGCCAGGGAAATAATGGTTTCAAAGCTGGCTTCGGTTTCTGCGGAACAGCCGGCAAAAGCGGCGTCATAAGAAAGTCCGTAATCCTCTGCCATATAACGAAACGGGAACCGATCTCCAAACAAGACGGTCTTTACGGAAGACGCTTCCACCGTATTTTGATATTCTTGATCCAGCGTGCTCAATTTTTCCAAATAAGCGGCTGTGTTTGCCTTGTAAATTTCTTCATTTTCCGCGTCCATACCGCAAAGCCGATCGGAAATATACTGGCAAAGCGCCATTGCGTTTTTTATGGAAAGCCAAACATGTTCATCATATTCAGCTTCTTTTTCTTCTCCTTCTTCCTCCTCAGCTTCCATACTTCCTATGACCTCTTCTTCTTTGACCCGATCTCCCAATACATCCAAAAGGTTGACTGCCACCATATTTTTATTTACCGCGTTTTTCAGCGCGTCGTCCACCCATTTGTCGGATTCTCCTCCCACATAGATAAACAGATCGCAGGTAGAGATCTTGACCATATCATCCGCTGTGGGCTGATAGCTGTGCAGGTCCACTCCCTTATCCAAAAGCAGTGTAAGCTCGGTATTTTCCATCTGTCCGCCCACGATCTCTCTTACCCAATCATAAGAAGGAAAAATAGTGGACACGATATGGAGTTTTGTGTCTTCTTCTGCCGTATCGGGCGTTTTTTGACAGCCCGTCAGCAGTGTAAACAACAATAATATAGTTAAACTGACCGCGATTATTTTTTTCATATAAAAACCTCCGAAATGATCTCGTTTTCCGGTCATCCCTGCCGGCCTTTTCTCAGTCATTTCTTCTTTCATGATCCTGACAATCCCCGCAAATCCCATATAATACAGTTTGACTCCGATCCACCGCAAATTTTTCCTGTTTTGCCACATGATGAATCAAGATATCTGCCTCCGACATATCCATATGATAGGTTTTTCCGCATTTTTTACAGGAAAGATGGATACACGCTCTGCATTCCTCTCCGCCTATATATTGAAAAAACACTTTTCTGCTGCCGTCTTTGGAGGTCCTGCGGACTTTTCCTTCTTTCTCCAGATCGGCTAAATTGCGATAAATAGCGCTTACGCTGATACCTTCTTCTTTTAACGCCAGCGCGATCTGTTCCGCAAAAAGGCTCTCATCAGCATGTTCGGAAAGAAACTGAAGTAGGATTTTTCTTTGTTTTGTCATGTATTTGGACATGGTATTTCCTCCTCAATTTGCGACGATTTCGCAAATTAGTATAGCACGCTCCCACAAAAAAGTCAAACAAAGCCCTCCTTGCCGCTCTTTTCAAACCGAAGGGCCCTTTTTCTTTCGGCTGCCGCAATTTTTTCTCTTTCTCTCCATTGACAAAATGCTTTCCTAATATTATGATGATAGAAATTCTAATTTCGTATGATCGATCAAAGGATCAAATATTTGCGCGATATATGAAAAATCCGAATACAAAACATCATAATAAAAAGGAGGTCCATTATGGCAGTTTATAAATGCAGTGTATGCGGCGCTGTTTTCGATGAAGAAAAAGAAGGCAAACTTCTGTCGGAGCTTCCATGCTGTCCTGTTTGCAAACAACCTATTTCCAAATTCGAAAAAGTAAGCGAACCGTCTGTTTCAGAAGCCGTTTCCGAATACCAGGGGGAACTGGCTTATGATCCGCAGTATGTCAGACATGATAAAAACAGCCGCTACATGGAAGAAATCCATGAAATGGCCGTAACAGGCAAAAAGATCGATGGCGCGATGGGAACGCAAATGCCCATGCCCGGATGGGACGATATCCTGCTCCTGGGCGCGCAGTTGAATCCCCCGCCGTTAAACGATCATGACCCTGTTGATACAAAAACGATCATTGGTAAAAACGCAAAAAAACCGATGATTTTGGAAAGTCCGGTCTATATTTCCCATATGTCCTTCGGCGCCCTTTCCCGTGAGATCAAGGTCGCTTTGGCAAAGGGCAGCGCCATGGCAAAAACCGCTATGTGCAGCGGGGAAGGCGGTATCTTGCCGGAAGAAAAAGAATCCGCTTATAAATATATATTTGAATATATCCCCAACAAATACAGCGTAACGGATGAAAATCTAAAAACTTCCGACGCCATTGAAATCAAGATCGGGCAAGGGACCAAGCCCGGTATGGGAGGTCATTTGCCGGGTGAAAAGGTGACTGCCGAAATCGCGGCGCTGCGTGGAAAAAAACAGGGCGAAGATGTGCAAAGCCCCAGTAAGTTCCCTGAAATCAATTCCAAAGAAGACCTAAAAGATATGGTCTCTATGCTGCGGGAACGTTCGGAAGGCAGACCTATCGGGATCAAGATCGCAGCCGGTCGGCTCGAACAGGATCTGGAACACTGTGTTTATGCCGAACCGGATTTCATTACCATAGACGGACGGGGCGGCGCGACCGGTTCCAGTCCTCTTTTACTCAGAGAATCCACTTCCGTGCCCACCATCTTCGCGTTGGCGCGGGCAAGAAAATATCTGGATTCCGTTCATTCCGACATCGCCCTTGTGATCACCGGCGGACTTCGGGTATCGTCTGATTTTGCCAAAGCGCTTGCTATGGGCGCAGACGCAGTCGCTATTGCCAGCGCCGGCTTGATTGCCGCCGCATGTCAGCAATACCGTATTTGCGGAACGGGAAATTGTCCTGTTGGGATCGCGACCCAGGATCCTGCTCTCAGAAGCCGGCTCAATGTGGAAGCCGCCGCGCAAAGAGTGGCAAATTTCTTGAATGTGTCCTTAGCGGAACTTAAAACTTT
>JAEEYS010000050.1 GCA_016288255.1 Bacillota bacterium | reverse complement strand
TTCTCTTTCTTCCGGCGCTTTGTCTATCATATCAAATGCTGTTGCCTGTGCTAAGCCTCTGTTTGCCAATACTGATGTGATTGCTGCTGTTAATGTGGTTTTACCATGATCTACGTGTCCGATTGTCCCAATGTTTACATGGGGTTTCGTTCTTTCATATTTTTCCTTTGCCATTTTATAGCCTCCTTCAAAATACTTCTATCTAACTAAGCCATCAATTTTTCCGCAACGCTTTTTGGAACCGGTTCATAATGATCGAACTGCATAACGTAAGTTCCTCTGCCCTGTGTCGCGGAACGCAAGTCTGTTGCATAACCAAACATATCGGATAACGGCACATACGCCCGAATGGACTGTATTCCGAATCTGCTGTCCATCCCTTCCAATCTGCCTCTTCTGGAGTTGATGCCGCCGATGACATCGCCCATATATTCTTCCGGAACGGAAACTTCCACTTTCATGATCGGTTCCAAAAGAACGGCCGCTCCCTTTTTGCCCGCTTCTTTCAGTGCCATGGAGCCGGCTACTTTAAAGGCCATTTCGGAAGAGTCCACTTCGTGATAAGACCCGTCATACAGAGTTGCTTTGATATCTACCATGGGGTAGCCTGCCAAAACGCCGCTTTCCATGGCTTCCAAGATCCCTTTTTCCACTGCCGGAATGTATTCTCTCGGAACAACCCCGCCAACGATGCCGTTCACGAATTCAAACCCTTTGCCTGCTTCATTGGGTTCAAATTTCACTTTTACATGTCCATACTGTCCTCTACCACCGGATTGTCTTACAAATTTTCCTTCCACATCCGCAGGCTTTGTAATGGTTTCTCTGTAAGCTACCTGTGGTTTACCAATGTTTGCTTCTACTTTAAATTCTCTTAAAAGCCTGTCAACGATGATTTCCAAATGAAGCTCGCCCATGCCTGCAATGATGATCTGGTTTGTTTCATCATTCATGTAGCTCTTAAAGGACGGGTCTTCTTCCGCTAACTTTGACAAGGCCAAAGCCAATTTATCCTGATCCGCTTTTGTCTTCGGTTCGATCGCAACTTCGATAACCGGTTCCGGGAAATTGATGGATTCCAAAATCACCGGGCTGTTTTCATCACAAAGGGTGTCCCCTGTGGTGACCAGCTTGAACCCGACCGCTGCCGCGATGTCCCCTGCCGCTACTTCTTCGATCTCTTCTCTGTGGTTGGCGTGCATCAAAAGCAGTCTGCCCACTCTTTCCCGTTTCCCTTTGGAAGAATTGAAGATATAGCTGCCGGATTTTAATTTTCCGGAATAGACTCTGAAGAATGTCAGCTTGCCTACGTATGGGTCTACCATGATTTTAAAGGCCAATGCCGCAAAAGGTTCTTCTTCAGAAGCGCTTCTGATGATTTCTACACTATGGTCATCCACATCCATCCCCGCCAGAGGAGGAATGTCTGTAGGAGCCGGCAAATAATCCACCACTGCGTCCAAGAGCATCTGCACTCCTTTGTTCCGATAAGAGGAACCGCAAAGGACCGGCGTGATATTGACTCGGATCGTTTCCTGCCGCAACGCTTTTTTGATGTCGTCGGCGGAAATCTCTTCTCCTTCCAAATACTTCGCCATAATGTCTTCATTGAAATCGGATAAGGCTTCGATCAGGGCTTCTCTCATTTCTTCCGCTTGTGTCTGATATTCTTCCGGAATATCTCTGACTTCAAACGTCTGCCCCAATTCGTCCAGGTAATATTCTGCTTTCATTTCCACCAAGTCGATGATCCCTTGGAACTGATCTTCCGACCCGATGGGGATTTGGATCGCCACCGCATTGGCTTTTAACCGTTCTTTCATCATATCGATCACATGAAAGAAATCTGCGCCTGTGGCATCCATCTTATTTACATAAGCGATTCGGGGAACGCTGTATCTGTCCGCCTGGCGCCAAACCGTTTCAGACTGCGGTTCTACGCCGCCTTTGGCACATAAAACAGTGACTGCGCCGTCCAAAACACGAAGGGATCTTTCCACTTCTACGGTAAAGTCCACGTGGCCTGGTGTGTCTATAATATTAATACGATGATTTTTCCAGAAACAAGTGGTCGCGGCGGACGTGATCGTGATCCCCCGTTCCTGTTCCTGCACCATCCAGTCCATGGTGGCTGCGCCTTCATGTACTTCCCCTATTTTATAGTTCTTGCCTGTATAAAATAAGATTCTTTCTGTTGTCGTCGTTTTTCCTGCATCGATATGGGCCATAATACCTATATTTCTGTAATTTTCTAATTTTATCTTTTGCATAGGTAATTATTCTCCCCCTTCTTACTCAAAGTGACTACCATCTGTAATGAGCAAAGGCTTTATTTGCTTCTGCCATTTTATGGGTATCTTCCCGTCTTTTTACAGATGCGCCTGTGTTTTTATATGCATCCAAGATTTCGCCTGCCAGACGATCTCTCATGGTCCTTTCTCCCCGTTTTCTGGAGAAGGTTGTCAACCATCTTAGACCCAAGGCGATTCTTCTGTCTTTTCTTACTTCTACCGGCACTTGATAGGTTGCCCCGCCGACTCTTCTGGCTTTTACTTCCAGAACCGGCATGATATTGTTCATGGCTGTTTCGAAAACTTCCAACGGATCTTCGCCCGTTTTTTCTCTGATGATATCAAAAGCGCCATAAACGTTTCTCTGTGCAACACCTTTTTTGCCGTCCAACATGATATAGTTGATCAACTTGGTAACTAATTTATCATTATAAATTGGGTCTACCAATAATTCTCTTTTCGGTGTTTGACCTCTTCTTGGCATGTTCTTCCTCCTTACTTCTGTTGTTTCGGCCTCTTAGCGCCGTATTTACTTCTACCTTGATTTCTTTTTTCTACACCTGAAGCATCCAATGTACCACGGATAATATGATAACGAACCCCCGGTAAGTCTTTTACTCTTCCGCCTCTGATCAAAACGACAGAGTGTTCTTGTAAGTTGTGACCAATACCCGGAATGTAAGCAGTTACTTCAGTACCTGTTGACAAACGAACTCTCGCGATTTTTCTTAAAGCAGAGTTAGGTTTTTTCGGAGTCGTTGTTTTTACTGCTGTACAAACGCCTCTTTTCTGAGGGCACCCTCTCAAAGCAGGTGATGTGGATTTCTTTTCGATTTTCTTTCTCCCTTTTCTCACTAATTGGTTGATGGTCGGCATACGCGCACCTCCTTCCACAGATTATAAAACTTTTTAATTGTATAATTTTTGCAAGGTGATACCCTTCCTGTTTCCAGGAAGGGTGCCACTCTTATTCTTTTAATAACCCTACAGCTGCCGCTGCCACGTCGATCCCGCAAGCTTTTCCCAGCTCTTTCATCGATTCGATGAAAACCACGTCGACTCCCATCTCCTCACAAAGCTGTATCACCGGACCGACTACATAATTATCTGCATTCTTTGCGATGAATACCTTATCTATCATATTCTTTTTGATAGCCTTGACTGTTTGCTTGGTGCCAACAGTCCTTTTCGCGCTATCTTTCAGGTCTTCAAGCACTTTTAACGTCCTCCCTAAAGAACTTATCCCTGCAAACCACGCCCATATATTGTATCACAGCCGGTAAGCTATGTCAACTAAAACTCTTATTTATTGGGCGTTTGGAAGAATATTTTCTGTTTCTTCCGGAACGATTTCTTCTTCCGTTTTTTCTTCCGGTATTTCTTCTGTCTGCGGTTCTTCTTCGTCTTCAAAAATACCGGTTCCTGCCGGGATCAATTTACCGATG
>JAEEYS010000049.1 GCA_016288255.1 Bacillota bacterium | reverse complement strand
TATTCCAGGATATTGGTAGCGCCCTTCAATACCGCTCTTGCCTCATCCGGTTTGTTCATGTTTTGAGACAGGTTTGTAATAAAAGTATTGATCGACTCAATGTGCTCCCTGGTATTTTGCTGCAGCTGTTCTATGCGGGCCCTCATATCCGTCGGGCTGGAAATGTTTTTTAAATTCTGCGTCAAGATCTTTGAGATCCGTTCCAGCTCTCTGCCGTCTATAGTCTCTTTTAAATCCACCATTTGGTGTTCCACCCTGCCGCTGGCGGTGACCAGGATCATCAATACCTTATTTTGTCCCATGGGCAAAAGCTGCACATGTTCCAAAGTATCTTTGCTTTTCCCGTCGGAAGTCAGCATCATCGTAGGATATTTTGTCACTTCATTGATGAATTTGGACACATTGTCCACCACATTATCCAAAATATCCCCTCTTTGTCTGATCTCGTTTTTCATC
This sequence comes from Bacillota bacterium, assembly GCA_016288255.1. Lineage (GTDB taxonomy): Bacteria > Bacillota > Tb-RUG-66 > Tb-RUG-66 > Tb-RUG-66 > Tb-RUG-66. Next base: position 5,633 of record JAEEYS010000049.1, on the reverse strand, counting down.
TCATTCACATTGAACTGCGGCTGTTCCAGTTCCATCAGACAGTCTACATAATACCGGTACCCTTTGTCCAAAGGGATCCTGCCGGAAGATGTATGGGGTTGAGAAATATATCCCAATTCCTCCAGATCCGCCATTTCATTTCGAATGGTGGCAGGAGAAATCCCTAGGCTGTATTTTCTGGCAATCGTTCTGGAACCAATGGGTTCTCCGTTTGTGATATAGTCTAAGACAATGGCTCTTAAAATACTTTCTTTTCTAGGATCCATCCAAACTGCCTCCTTTACCTCTTTTTAGCCTAAGATCATCATACCTGATTTTTTCTCTGGTATTGATATTTTCTTCCAATTTTGTTCCCTATTTTATTAGCACTCTATAACCTCGAGTGCTAACACTACAAAAATACCACTATTCGATACACTTGTCAAGGCTCCCGACCCAAAAATTACTATTTTTTTATTTCTTTTCTTTCTATAAAATCCCATCTAAAAAAGCACAGGATCAGATCCTGTGCTTTTTAAACCAAACCATCCTTATTTGAGTACCTCTATTTTAAGTATCTCTATTCCATAAATTCCAAAAACACCTCATTGGAAAGATCCATTCCTTTGGTGGTCAAACAAAGAAAAGCTCCTTTTTCTTCCAATAGATTCTGCCGCAAAAGTCTTTCCGTGGCCTCTTCTTTTCCTTTTAGCCATTCTTTCGGCACTCCCTTTTTCAACCGAAGCCCCAGCATGATCTTTTCAAACCGGATCTCTTCTTCTGTCAGCTTTTCCTCCCCTTCCACCGGCGGCAGACCTTGTTCCAAAGACTCTATATATCGTGTCAGATCCGATGTATTAAAAAACCGCTTATCTTCCAGCATGGAATGACTGGATACCCCCAGTCCCAAATAATCTCCTCTTTCCCAATAGACCAGATTATGCCTGCATGCCAGTCCTTCCTTCGCGAAATTGGAGATCTCATACTGAATATATCCCTTTTCTTTTAAATAACAAATGGCGGTATGATACATTTTTCTGTCTGTCTCATCGGATACCGGCTCCACCTTTTTCCTCTCGACCCATTTGCCCAATACGGTCTTTTCCTCTATGGTCAAGCTATAGAGAGATAAGTGTTCGGGCGCCAGCGCCGTTACTTTTTGTAGCGTATCTAGCCACATCTTCGTCGTTTGTCCGGGTATGGCAAAGATCAGATCTATATTGACGTTGTCAAAGCCTGCTTCTCTCACCAGTCGATACGCCCTTACAAAACCTTCCCAAGTGTGCGTGCGGCCCAAAAATCGCAGCAGATCATCTTCCCCGGACTGCAGTCCTATACTCACTCTGTTAAACCCCATTTCCTTGAAAGCCCGAAAATCGGCTAAGGCAACGGTATCCGGATTGGTCTCGATGCTCATCTCCGTTCCCTTATCCACGTCAAAACAAGAATAGATTGCTTCCACGATCTCCCTTATTTTTTGTACAGGAAGGATCGTCGGCGTTCCCCCGCCGAAAAAGATGGTGTTCACTTTCGGTCTATTGAATTTTTTCCCATAGATCTTGATCTCTTCCGTCAAAGCTTTCGTATACGCTTCAAACAAAGCCTCTTTGTGCGGAAAAGAAGTGAAATCGCAATAGATGCATTTTTTTAAACAAAAAGGAATATGAAGATATAGACTGAGCCCCTCCATGGGATACCTCCTGAAAAAAGAAAGGAGGAAACCTCCTCCTTCTGTTTTATCTCTTTTGCTTTTTTTTTATTTTCTCACAGCCTCTGGGGATTTTAAGCTTATTCTTTTTCGCTCAATTTCAGTACTGCCATAAAAGCTTCCTGTGGGATATCCACATTCCCCACTTGCCGCATCCGTTTTTTGCCTTCTTTTTGTTTTTCCAGCAATTTTTTCTTTCTGGAAATATCCCCGCCGTAACATTTGGCAAGCACATTTTTCCTTAAAGCCTTCACCGTCTCCCTGGCAATGATCTTGCTGCCGATGGAAGCCTGGATGGGGATCTCGAACATCTGCCTCGGAATATATTCTTTCAATTTTTCCGCTACGGCGCGTCCTTTTTCATACGCCTTATCCGCATGCACGATAAAAGACAGCGCGTCCACCACTTCATTGTTCACCTTGATATCCAGCTTGATCAAATTGTTGGCCACATAGCCGATCTGTTCATAGTCAAAGGAAGCGTATCCCTTGGTCCTGGATTTCAAGAGATCAAAGAAGTCATAAATGATCTCCGCCAAAGGCATTTCATAGTGGACCGTGACCCGTTTTTCATCCAGATACTGCATATCTTTAAAGGTACCCCGTTTGTTCTGGCAGATCTCCATGATAGGCCCCACATATTCGCTTGGCGTAATGATCCGAACCGACACATAAGGTTCTTCGATCTGTTTGATCTCCGTCGGCGGCGGCAGATTGGTGGGATTGTCCACATCCATTTCTTCCCCGTCTGTTTTGGTCACCTTATAAATGACACTGGGCGCCGTGGTGATGATGTCCAGATCGAATTCTCTCTCGATCCTTTCCTGAATGATCTCCAAATGCAAAAGTCCCAAAAAGCCGCAGCGGAACCCAAAACCCAGCGCCACGGAATTTTCCGGTTCATAAAGAAGCGCCGCGTCATTCAATTTTAATTTTTCCAAAGCTTCTTTCAAGTCTTCATAGTCCGCCCCGTCCACCGGATAAATGCCGCAAAATACCACAGGCACAGCCGGTTTATAACCGGGTAACGGTTCCGGCGTCGGATCGTCCCTTAAAGTGACCGTATCCCCCACCTGGGTATCGGAGATATTTTTGATGGAAGCCGCCAAATAACCTACATTTCCCGCATAGAGCTCGTCCAATTTCATCATGGAAGGTTGGAATACCCCTACTTCCGTCACTTCAAACTCTTTTCCCGAAGCCATGAATCGAATGGTATCCCCCGCTTTGACCTTTCCGTCAAAAATACGCATATAGATGATGACTCCTTTATACGGATCGTAATGGGAATCGAATACCAGCGCCTTTAAAGGTTTGTCTTCCTCGCCCACCGGCGCGGGTACCAGGTTCACGATGGCTTCCAGCACATCCTCGATATTGGTGCCCTCTTTGGCGGAAACCGCCGGCGCCGATTCACTGTCCAGCCCCAAAATCGTCTCGATCTCTTCTCTGACATAATCCACCTGCGCGCTGGGCAGATCGATCTTATTGATGACCGGTATGATCTCCAGATCATTGTCGATCGCCATATACGCGTTGGCCAAAGTCTGCGCTTCTACCCCCTGTGTGGCGTCCACTACCAAAATGGCGCCTTCACAGGCAGCCAAAGTACGGCTGACTTCATAGGTAAAATCCACATGACCCGGGGTGTCGATCAGATTCAGCATATATTCTTCTCCGTCTTTTGCCTGATACAGCATTTTGACGGATTTTGCCTTTATGGTAATGCCCCGTTCCTTTTCCAGTTCCATCTGATCCAAGACTTGATCACTCATATCCCTTAGCGCAATGGTGCCTGTGACTTCCAGCAGCCGATCCGCCAGGGTCGATTTTCCGTGATCGATATGGGCAATGATGCAAAAATTACGGATATGCTCCTTCGTTATCTTTTTGCTCGGCATAGTATCTCCCTTTCTCCGTTTCTTTCTATCCTTCTCTTCGGTCTCTCTTTGGTTTCTCTTTCGCTTTGCTCTTTTAACTGTTTTTGATGAAACAGCAGCCGCTTTTCATGTTCTTTTATAATAGCATTATTATACCATACACCCCATCCGAAAAAAAAGTATGGAAAAAGGTTTCTTTGATTCTTTCTCATAGTCTCCCATAAAAAAGCAGGGCGGCTTGTGCATACAGAAACGACCTATTTCAACGCAAAAGCGGCACAGGAGAGTTATAAAGACCTCGGCGTGGATAAGATCGAGATCATAGAAACGCTGGATTCTTTGACTTGCGAATTGTGCGGGCCTATGGACGGGAAAGTGATACCTATTTCCTCATTTGAGGCAGGCGTTACAGCTCCGCCATTCCACCCAAACTGCAGGGGAACGACAGCTCCGTATATCGAAGACGATGATTTTGGTGAAAGAATAGCTAGAGATGAGGACGGACAGACCTATGACGTACCAGGGAACATGACGTATGAGGAATGGAAAAAACAGAATGCAAAAATGGCTGAAAGCGAGAGTGGAACTGGTTCTTCGGACTTTACTCTTTCTGAAAAAAGTAGTATAATTAAAGAAAAGGAACAAGCAGAAATAATATCTGCAAAAAAACAAGCACAAGCGGACTTAGAAAACTTTGACATTACAGAAAATGGTAAATATAAGGCGTTGAAGTTTGAGAATGCGTCCGATTATGAAGAATATATTAAATCGGAATATCTAGCACAGGGTATAACAGATAAAGAACATGCGATATTATGGGATAAAGAAAATGGTTATATCATGACTTCTGGAAGTTATGATATTAACGGCTATCTACGAGGCGTGGAAGAAAAACTTCCAGCAGGAAAAGAACCCACGATTGAAACATTGACTCGGTTGACAGAAAACAATGCTTTACAGAAAGATTATATCGGGTATAGAATGGTCAACACTTCTTATCTTTATGATGTATTAGGTATCAATACAAGCGATAAGACCTTTTTGACAGGTTTTAATGCTAATAGTAAAGTATCTCGAGATGAAGCGGTTAACGCTATCAATCAAATGGTGTTAGACGGTGGAAAACCCATATTGGATAAGGGATTTTTATCTATTAGCTTATCAGAAGAATTGAATGTTTTTTATGGAATGCCGATTGAATTTGAGTTACAAATGCCAATAGGCACAAAAGGGTTGATAACAGACAATTATATAGAAAGCGAATTTATATCAAAACGGGATAGTTCTATTGAGATTTTTGGAGCAATAGGAGTGGATAAAGGATACGGGGAATATCATATTAAGATATTAGGTAGATTAGTACAAGATTAAAGGGGGTGAGAATATGGAAAGACGTAAAAACAAAAACGGTTGGTATGAAGAGCCTACTAAAGAAGAAATTCAAGAAATGAAAGACTTATTGAAACGGTCTTTTTCTCAACGGGCAATTGATAATATGTTGATGGCATTAGGAAAAAAAGAAGGTAAGCCAGCTTTTCGCTCATATCCATATTCTGACGAAAGATGTATTTATCCTGATAGGTTGGAGCAATTTAGAAAAGAATATAAAGCAATACATAAAAAAGGACATTTATGTGGAGGTGTATTTAGACCGTTTTTAACAGAAACAGAAAATTTGATCATAAATGAATTTTATTATAAAGGGTATTAAAATTATAGCCGCCGACAAGGCGGTTTTTATTGCTCAAAAACAGATCGTATTTTACAGCCGATAACAAGGCTGTTTTTTTATGCTTTTTTTCCTCGTCTTTTGGCGTTTTAGACTGTAAACAAAAACGGTCAAAATTCAATTCGTGGTTCCTAACCACGTAAAAAAAGGTAATTGAAAGGAAGGTAACTAACATGACGAAAGAATCCTTGTTGGAAATGGGTCTAACAGAAGAACAGGCAAAAAAGGTAATGGAAGGGCTAAAACGTTTCCCTTTTCACTCTAAACTTTTCATGATCTCCGCCAGCACCGCTCCCAGATTCCTGGAGGTGATCAGCACCTCGTCCAAAGTATTGCC
>JAEEYS010000048.1 GCA_016288255.1 Bacillota bacterium | reverse complement strand
TTTCTTTCATCAAAGCTTGTTCATCGATTTGATTTTCTGCCGCGATTTTTTTGATATACTCTTTTTGATACACACTGTTTTCTATAGCGGACAGAATCGGCACCACCTGATTGACAAACTCCATTTTATCATCCAGGTTGTCCATATCCAGATCTTGCTTGATCACCGAAACCCTAAAATCCAGATCGTTTTTCGCCACAAGCAGTACTTTTTTAAAAGCTTCAACGCCCTTATGTTTTAAAAATTCATCCGGGTCCTTGTCCTCTTTTAAATCGGCCACTCTGACGGAGATCCCCTGTTTTCTCAATACGTCGATCGCCCGCAGGGTCGCCATTTGCCCTGCGTTATCGGAATCCAGACTTAAGATCACTTTATTGGTATATCGTTTAATGAGTCTGGCATGGTTTTCCGTCAACGCAGTACCCAATACCGCCGCTCCGTTATAAAATCCGTTCGTATGGAGCGCGATCAGATCCATATATCCTTCCACCAGGATCAGCGGCGTTGTCTGGCTCAACACTTTTTTGGACTGATTGAGTCCGTATAAAATATTCCGCTTATTATAAATGCTGGTTTCCGGTGAATTCAAATATTTTGGCGACCCATCGTCCAGTATCCTGCCGCCAAACCCTACCACACGATTTCTGTGATCCATGATAGGAAACATGATCCGATTTCTGAACCGATCATAAAAATGATCTTTTTCCTGGTTATAGGATAAGAGCCCGCTTTCTTTCAGCAAATAGTTATTATACCCCATTGTGCATAAAAAATCAACTAGACTGTTCCACTTTTCATCCGCGTAGCCCAAGCCGAAATTTTTGATGATCTCCGGTGTGATTTTTCTGTTTCGGATAAATTCCGTCACCAAAGGAAGCCGGATATTTTCTTTTAAAGCCCGATAAAAAAACCGGGCCGCTTCCCGATGGATTTCCACCAGCTGCTTTTGGTCTTCCTGCCTTTTGATCTGTTCTGCCGAATCCGTCTCATCCTGCGTTAAAGTATAACCGTACAGATCCGCTATAAAGTTCACTGCCTCCACAAAAGACAGATTTTCCTTTTTCATGATAAAGGTATAGATGTTTCCTCCTACCCCGCAGCCGAAACAGTGAAAAATTTGTTTATCCTGGTTGACACTGAAGGAAGAAGTCTTTTCTTTATGAAAAGGGCAAAGCCCAAAATAATTATTTCCTTTTTTTGTTAAAGTGACATAGCGGGAAATCAGATCCACTATGTCCACCATTTGGCGAAGTTCCTCAATTTCTCTTTCCGGAATCCTCATGATAAAACGCCTCCAAGCCAACACATGTATTTCTTATTCAACAAAAAAGGGAAAATCCCTTTTTTTCACAAAAAACTTTCAGAATCCAATATATTATTCACAACAAAAGACTTCGGAAGAGCCAAATCTTTAAAAAGTTCCACACAATACACGTCCGTCATGCCGGATATGTAATCGCAAACAGCTCGCTTTAGATCTTCTTCCCGGGCGATCTCCTGATAAAAAGAAGGCATCTTTTCCGGATGTTTCAAAAAATATTGAAACAGGTATTCCACCACAAAGACCGCTCTCTCCCGTTCCATCAGGCAAAGCTTGCCGTTATAGATCGCTTGGAACATAAAAGTCCGAAGTTTGACCAACGCTTCTTCCACTTCTTGACTCATCGCGATCCTGATATCACTTTTTTCTTTGTTGTCTTTCATCAATTTTAGCGTGGTATACACCACATCCTGCACCAGGGTGTTGATCCGTTTGCTGTGAGAATTTCCCAACACTTCCAAGCAGTCTTTCGGCAGTTCTTCCGCCCTCAGCGCGCCGGCGCGGATACTGTCATCAATATCGTGCTGCACATAAGCGATTTTATCACTTATGCGGACGATCTGCCCCTCCAAGGTAAAAGGCAGCGTTCCCTTGTTCCCCAAACCTCCGTGATTTAAGATCCCGTTTAATACTTCTTTGGTCAGGTTCAAGTTTTTTCCGTTGTCTCTTTTTTCTATTTTCGTCAACACTCTGACGCTGTTTTCATTATGAGCAAACCCAACCGGCTGCATCAATCCGTTTAATACTTCCTCTCCCGTATGGGCAAAAGGGGTATGGCCTACATCGTGCCCCAAAGCAACGGCTTCTATCAGATCCAAATTCAGATTGAGCGCCCTTCCGATGGTGCGGGAGATCTGGCTGACTTCCAAAGTATGCGTGATTCTTGTCCTATAGTGGTCATTTCCGGGAGAAATATACACCTGTGTTTTATGCTTTAATCGGCGAAACGCCTTCGAATGGATGATCCTATCCCGATCCCGCATAAAAACGGTGCGAAGATCGTCCGGTTTTTCTTCCTCTTCTCTGCCCAGACTATCTTTTGCCAAAGCCGCATAAGGAGAAAGCCATTCTTTTTCCTGTTCTTCTATGGTTTCCCGAACGGAATAAAATCCCTGCTGTCTTTTCTCTGTCATCCTGTCACCACCTGTCCTATCCATTTCATATAGCATTAGTGTATCATATATTGAAGCAAGAAGTCACTGATTTCGTCATATTTTTCTTTTGATCCGTTGCGCATTTTAAAAAAAACAGTTACAATAAAAACACTTTCATACACAAGGAGAAGATACCATGTCTTTGTTTCGGGAATTTCCCTGCGAAGGGTTCCAACTGCGAAATGTGGATTTAAAAGACCAAGAAGCCTTTTATGCCATCAAGATCAACGAAGAAGTCCAAAAATATTTAGGCGGTGTGTCAAAAGACATCACCGAAACCGTTGTTCAAAACAAGATCCTCAAGCTGAAAGACGATAATGAAAATGATATCAACTATTTTTGGGTCATCGAAAAAAACGGGCAGATGGCAGGCAGCATCTGTGTCTGGGGTTTTAACCGAGATCGGACCGAAGCAGAGCTGGGCTATGAGCTGCTGCCCGCCGCGCAGGGCCGGGGCATTATGACCAAAGCCGTAAAAGAGATCATCACATTCTCTTTTCAAGTTTTACATCTTCATCAGCTGTACGCTTATACCCATAAAGAAAACGACTCTTCCCTCCGGTTATTAAAGCGGTGCGGATTTCATTATCTTTTGGACGCCGCCGATGATAACGTGGTTTATGTGATCAAAAATCCGATCGATAAAATATAAAATCGCCATAAAAAAAATAAGCCATAAATGATGGCTTATTTTTTTATCATTTTTTTGTTTTACTTCTTATTTATTTCTGATTGCAGCCTGTGCAGCAGCCAATCTTGCGATCGGTACTCTGAACGGGGAGCAGCTTACATAGGTCAAACCGATCATATCGCAGAATTCTACGGAAGAAGGTTCTCCGCCGTGTTCACCACAAATACCTATATCATAATGTTCTTTTAACGGTCTGATTTTTTCAACTGCCATTTTCATCAAAGAGCCTACGCCTGTGCGATCCAATACGGCAAATGGATTGTTTTCCAAAATCTTGTTGTCAATGTAATAATGTAAGAATTTGCCTTCTGCGTCATCACGGCTGAAACCGAAAGTGGTCTGTGTCAAGTCGTTGGTCCCGAAGGAGCAGAAATCTGTCTGTTTTGCGATTTCGTCTGCAATGATACAAGCTCTTGGGATTTCGATCATGGTACCTACCAGATATTCCACTTCCACGCCTGCTTCCTGCAGTACTTCTTCTGCTGTATCCACGATCAGTTGTCTTAATTTTGTCAATTCATTGTTGATACCGATCAAAGGCACTTCGATTTCCGGAAGAACGGTATATCCTTCTTTTTTCATTTTTACGGCAGCACCCATAATGGCTCTGACTTGCATTTCGTAAATTTCCGGATAAACAACGCCCAAACGGCTTCCTCTGTGACCTAACATCGGGTTCATTTCGGATAAGTTTTGTACTTTTGCCATCAAGATCTTTTTCTGCAGCAATTCGTCACTGTCCGGTTTTTCAATTTCCAATACAGCTACTTCTTTGATGAGTTCTTTGATATCCGGCAAGAATTCATGAAGCGGCGGATCCAACAAACGGATCAATACCGGCAGTCCGTCCATTTCTCTGAAGATGCTTTCGAAGTCGCCCATCTGGAACGGCAATAATTTTGCCAAGGCTTTCTTCCTGTCTTCCAAAGTTTCGGAAAGGATCATTTCTTGTACTACATGGAGTCTGCCCTGTTCCATAAACATATGTTCTGTCCGGCAAAGTCCGATCCCTTCTGCGCCAAAGCTTCTTGCTTGTTTTGCGTCTCTTTCATTATCTGCGTTTGCTCTTACTTTCAAGCGTTTTACTTGATTTGCCCATTCCAAAATCGTCTTGAATTCTTCGCTCAATTCCGGATCGACCATTTTTAATTCGCCTAAGATCACGTTGCCGGTTGCACCGTCAATAGAAATCATATCGCCTTTTTTTAAGGTTTGGCCGTTTACTTCGATCACTTCATCTGCCAAATTGATTTTCAAAGCTTCACAACCGCATACGCAAGGTTTGCCCATCCCTCTGGCAACAACGGCAGCATGGCTGGTCATCCCGCCGCGGCTTGTCAAGATACCTTGTGATTTTACGATACCGTGGATATCATCCGGTGTGGTTTCTGTTCTGACTAAGATCACTTTTTCACCGTTTTCGCCGCGTTCTTCTGCTTCATCCGCGTCAAAAACGATCTGGCCGGAAGCAGAACCTGGAGAAGCCGGCAGACCTTTTGCCAATACTTCAAAAGTAGCGTTTGGATCGATTCCTCTGTGAAGGAGGCTTACCAGCTGGTTCGGATCGATTCTTAAAAGAGCTTCTTCTTTGTTGATCAATCCTTCAGCTACCAAATCATAAGCTACTTTTACTGCAGCTTGCGCTGTCCGTTTGCCGGAACGAGTCTGCAATATGTAAAGGTTTCCTTTTTCAATGGTAAATTCGATATCCTGCATATCTTTATAGTGATTTTCCAATGTGCTGCAAATCTGTTTGAACTGTTCATAAGCCTGCGGAACGACTCTTTCCATTTCTGCGATGCCAAGAGGAGTCCTGATCCCTGCAACTACGTCTTCGCCCTGTGCGTTCATCAAAAATTCACCGTATAATTTTCTTTCCCCTGTAGAAGGATTTCTGGTAAAGGCGACCCCTGTACCGGAAGTATCGCCCATATTACCGAATACCATGGACTGTACGTTAACGGCAGTACCCAAATAATCCGGAATACCGTTTAACTTTCTGTAATAGATCGCTCTGTCATTGTTCCAAGAACTGAAAACAGCTTCCACTGCCATAAAAAGTTGTTCCATCGGATCTTGCGGGAATTCTCTGCCTGTTTCTTGTTTTACCAATGCTTTGTATTTTACAATAACAGCTTTCCAATCTTCCGCTGTTAATTCCGTATCCATAGTAACGCCTTTTTCTATTTTTTGATCATCAATGATCGCGTCAAAGTCACTGTGTTTGATACCCATTACAACGTCACCGAACATTTGGATGAACCTTCTGTAGCAGTCATAAGCAAACCGTTCGTTTTCTGTCAGTTTTGCAAATCCTACAACTGCGTCATCATTCAACCCTAAGTTTAAGATGGTGTCCATCATACCCGGCATGGAGATGACAGAACCGGAACGAACAGAAACCAAAAGCGGGTTTTGGTTATCCCCAAATTTCTTGTTCATTTTAGCTTCCAGCGCTCTCAAGTGCTGTAATGCTTCTTCCTTCAACTCTTCAGACAATACTTTACCTACTTCAAAATACATGTTGCATGCTTCGGTCGTAATGGTGAACCCCGGAGGTACC
>JAEEYS010000004.1 GCA_016288255.1 Bacillota bacterium | reverse complement strand
TGTGGTCACCAATACCAAGATCCCGGAATTTGATTATGCCAAAAATACGGAAGAAAATGTGGAAGGATATTATGAAGGAGAAGGCGGCATCTCGTTGAATTTCTTTACGAAGCTGGTTTCTTCCATTAAACTGCGGGATGTGAACATGTTCTTGTCCTCGGCGATCACAAGAGATTCCAAACTGCATTTGTATCGGAACATCAATCAAAGGTTGAGAAAGATCGCGCCGTTCATCACTTGGGATGAAGACCCGTATATTGTGATCAATGAAGGAAAACTCTATTGGATCGCAGAAGGATATACCATAAGCGATGCGTATCCTTATTCTCAGCCCAGCAATACGATCTTTGGCAATATCAACTATATCCGAAATTCCGTCAAAGCGGTAATCGATGCTTACAACGGGTCTGTGGATTTCTATGTATTCAAGGATATGGATCCGATCATTAAAGTTTGGTCCAATATTTTCAATCACAGTTTCAAAGATATTTCCGAAATGCCGGAAGGATTGCAGAAGCATGTCCTGTATCCGGACGATATCTTTGAGATCCAAGCAAATAAATATTTGACCTATCATATGACCAATACGGATATCTTTTATAACAAAGAAGACGCGTGGAATATCGGACGGGAAAAATATTATGATGAAGAGATCGAGATGGAGCCGTATTATACTACCATCAATTTAAAAAATGTGGAAGAGGACTTGGAAATGCTGCTGATCCAGCCTTTTACGCCGGTGAACAAGGCGGTTCTGAACGGGTGGATGGCAGTCAGATGCGATTATCAGAATTATGGACAGATGATCGTGTATAACTTCTCCAAAGTTTCGGCGGTACAGGGCCCGATGCAGGTGGAAAATATTATCGATCAGGACCCGGAAATCTCAAAAGAACTGACCCTTTGGGGGCAAAGAGGGTCGGATGTCATCCGCGGCAATTTGATGATCGTGCCGGTCGGAGATACGCTTTTATACGTGGAACCGATCTATTTGGAAGCTTCGGGCAGCAACTCTTTGCCGGAAATCCAGCGGATCATTGTAGTCCACGGAGAAGATATCGCTATGGAAAAAACCTTTGCGGAAGCGCTGTCTAAGATATTGGGACAGAAGATCACCATTGATAACGGTATCGTCACACCGGATCAGCCGAGCGACGACGGAACGGATACGCCTTCCGATGTTTTGACGGAACGGGAATTGATCCAGAAGGCGTCGGAAAGCTTTGACAACGCGCAAGCCGCTTTGAAAAACGGTGATTGGGCTTCTTACGGCACTTATCTGAAAGAATTAGAACGCTATTTGAACGCGCTGGAAGACCTTTTTGGTGTAACGGAAGAGTCGGTTCCGGGCGTAGATACGGAAGAGGGCATGACGACGGAAGAAAATACGGGAAACAACGCGGAAACGGAAACTTCTTTGGAAGAAACCGTTAATCAGAATTAAATAGAAAGAAAAAAAGAAGGGAAATGAAAAAGATTCCCTTCTTTTTGTGCTATAGGGCAAAAAACTGTTATAATGAGAGCAGGAAGAAAAAGGGAAAACGGTTTCAAGATGACTTATAGAGGAGATACATAGAAAATGGAACGGAAAGTAAAAATATTGGTCAATCCTGTGTCGCAAAACGGAAATACAAGACTGGAATGGCCTGAGATCCATGTTAGGCTGCAGGAAGCGGGATTAAAAGGTGATGTGGAGCTAAGTCAATACCGGGGGCATTTGACGGAATTGGCCAGAAAAGCGTTATGGGAAGGATATGATACGCTGGTGGCAGTAGGCGGGGATGGAACGATCCATGAGGTTTTAAATGGGTTTTATTGGAACGAAGAAAAGATCAATCCCGACGCGAGGATCGCGATCTTGCCCAAAGGGACCGGCTCTGATTTTGTTCGCTCTTTGGATGTCAGCGACAGTTATGAAAGTTTTGTAAAAAAACTGTATGAAGAAGGGGACTTTTTGGCCGATTGCGGCAAAATGACGGATAGGGAAGGAAAAGTGACCTATTTTTTAAACAGCGCAGATGTGGGATTGGGCGCTGTGACCTGCGAAAAAGTGAATCAGCGGGATAAATCAAAAGGCGGCAAGTCCACTTTTTTAAAAGCGGCTTTAGAATCTATTGTGACGCATAAAGGAAAATCCTTTCGGATCACGGTGGATGGGGAAATGGTGTATGAAGGAAAGAGCAGTCTGATTTTGGTGGGGAACGGCAGATATTTCGGCGGCAGTATCATGATCAATCCTTTGGGAAAATTGAACGATGGATTTTTTGAGGTATTGTATGAAAAAGGAATGCATAAAATAGATATATTGAAACTGCTGTTCAAAGCTTATGACGGAAAACACATGGGCCATCCGAGAGTGGAATTGCATCGCGGGAAAAAAGTGGTGATAGAGTGTGCTTTGCCGGAAGTGATCGAGACAGACGGCGAAGTGACGGGAAAAGTCAACGCCACTTTTGAACTGTTGGAAAAAGCGATACGGATCATTGCGTAGCGTTATTTGGAATATTTTTAGAACATCCTCATAAGGTAAAAGGAAGGAGGAATTGGATGAAATTCTTTTTGGACACAGCAAATATCGATGAGATCAAAAAAGCGGTTTCCTGGGGCGTGATCGACGGCGTGACCACAAATCCTACGTTGATGGCAAAAGAAGGAAAAGACGTGAAAGAAACGATCCAACGGATCGCGGAGATCGTGAAAGGGCCTGTCAGCGTGGAAGGGATCGGTCAGACCAAAGAGGATATGGTGATCGAAGCGCAGGAAATGAATAAGTGGGCGGAAAATTTGGTGATCAAGATCCCGACTACATGGGAAGGGATGGAAGCCATCAAAGTGTTGTCCAAAGAAGGGATCAAGACCAATGCGACTTTGATCTTTTCCCCTTTGCAATGCGTTTTGGCGGCAAAAGCCGGCGCCAATTATGTCAGCCCTTTTATCGGGCGGTTGAATGATGTAGGGCAGGACGGGACAGAGACGCTGATCGAGGATACGGTGACGATCTTTAGAAAACACGGTGTGCAGACGGAAATCATTGCCGCCAGTATTCGAACGCCTTTGGATGTGCTGCGGGTTTTGAAGGCGGGAAGCCATATCGTGACCATTCCTTTTGCCGTTTTGGAGAAAATGATCTCTCATCCTTTGACGGAGAAAGGGATAGGACAGTTTTTAGCGGACTGGAACAGCCGGTTCAGTCTGTAAAGGAATAAAATCGTCGGGAGACCGACGATTTTTTGTTTTAAGGAAGAAAATATAGTTGAAATTGATCCTTATGATAGGTGAGAAGGCCCTCTTTTTGTAAAGCAGACAGTTCTCGGGACAACGCGCTGCGGTTGACCGATAAATATTCGGCCAGTTCATTTCTGTTATAAGGAATGGTAAAGGGATTTGTCTTTTGTTTTTCTTGCTCTTTGGATAGATAGGTCAAAAGTTTTTCCCGTATGGTGTTTTGGGATAAGATCTCTAATTTTTGATTCAATTCCAGATTTTTTCTGGCGATGGTCCCCACCATATTTTCGATGACTTTGGTATGAAAACCGCAAAGACTGGAGCAGTTTTTCATAATGTGATGAAAATCGATCCAAAGTACGGCCGCGTCTGTTTTGGCATAGATGGTGACGCCGCTTTGCTCTAATCCTGCGCAGACCTGCGCTTCCAAAAAGAGTTCGCCGGGATGCAGGGTCAGCAAAATGTTTTTATTCCCTTCTTGGCTTTCTTTGAAAAGCTGAACGGTGCCCTTTAAGACAATGCCGATGTGAGAGATGGATTCTCCCAAAAGGAGGATATAGTTGTTTTTGGGATATTTCTTCAAAACGGGATCTAAACAGCCCAGTATAGAAAAAAGATCTTGTCTGGAAACGCCGGAAAAAAGTGGCGATTTTTCGAGCACGGGAGCGTATCGATTTAGATTTTCCATAATAGAAAACTTCCTTTTTGTTGCAAATGCAACGTTATTTTTTTCTTAGTATATTATAATGAAAGTAGGAAAGCAAGAAAAGAAAATCAAAAGAAGGAACAGCACTTCGAAAGAGAGGAAGTTACAAATGTTAAGAAAAATCATTACGATAGACGAAGAAAAATGCAGCGGCTGCGGCCTTTGCGCAGAAGCTTGCCATGAAGGCGCCATTGCGATCGTAAACGGAAAAGCGAAACTGATGCGGGAAGATTATTGCGACGGGTTTGGAGATTGTTTGCCTGCCTGTCCCATGGGAGCTATTTCTTTTGAAGAAAGAGAAGCGCTTCCTTATGATGAAGAAGCGGTGAATCAGGCAAAAGAAAAAGCAAAAGAAGCGGCAAAGGAAAGACCCTTTGTTTGCCCGGGAAGTCAGGTAAGGAAGTTAAAAGAAGACGTTTTGCAAAAAGAGGGAAAAACCGGTATGGATGTTCCGTCTGCATTGAGCGGATGGCCGATCCAGATCAAGCTTTTGCCTATAAAAACGCCTTTGTTCCAAGACGCCAGTCTTTTGATCGCGGCAGACTGCACCGCCTATGCGTATGGGAATTTTCATGGGCGGTTTTTACAGGGAAAAACGCTTTTGATCGGGTGCACCAAATTGGATGAAGGGGATTATAGCGAGAAATTAGCCGCCATCTTTGCGGAAAATGAGATCAAAGACATTACCGTGGTCAAAATGATCGTGCCCTGCTGCAATGGGATGGTAAACGCGGTAAAAAGAGGACTGGAAAAAGCGGGAAAAAGAATTCCTCTTCAGGTTGTGACGATTTCTTTGGACGGAAAAGAGATCAAAACGGAAAATTTTTAGAATAAGGAAAAGGGAAGGCAAAAAGCAAATCAAAGGAAATTTTTATAAAATCAAAGGCAGAACGAACTGCCGAGAAGACGATTTTATCAGGACCATGACAAACAAAACAGCCGATGGGATTGGTCGACCAAAAGAAACGGCAATTGTCCCACAGATTTAAAAAGTCTGTGGGACTTTTTGTTTAGGACTTGTCTGATTCTTTGAAATATTTGATAAACGCTTATGCCTTTGGTATGGGAAAGAGATAATTGATCGTGCGTTTTGGAAAATTCGCATCTGCGTAAAACATGATTTTCCAAAGGGGCTGTCAAAGTTTGGGAGAATCTATTGAATTTTCAAAAAATTTGTGTTATTATTGTTAGTGGTGACTAACCAAAAAGAAAAAGAGTGGGAGATAGGCAAAAAAAGGGAACAGTAATTTTTTTATATAGAGGTTAGTCTAGACTAATTAAGACTCTGTAAAAAAGCTGTGAAAAACAGTATTTTAAAGCGGATAACAGCGGATAGGCGGATAACGACAGATAGATGTATTGTCCTAAGAGGGCTCTAAAGAAACAAAGTGTAATTTATCCAAAAAGTGGTTTAAGGAGGAAGTTACTATGTCACGGCATGATGAGATCAGAATATCTTATAAAACGCTGGGAAGCGGATTTGCCAACCTATATGACGGGATCATCACTCGGTCCACTCTGCTTGGCAAGCTGATGGATAGTCTGATATGGGGGTTGAATGAGAAGCGAGCCGCAAAATGGATCGATGACGCGCTTTTTCCTATACCGAACGGATTTTCTGGGAAGCTGCTTGAAGTCCCGGTAGGGACCGGCGTTTTGACTATGCCCTTATATCAAAGCTTGCCGGATGCGGAGGTGACCTGCCTTGATTATTCCATCGATATGATGAAAAACGCAAAGAAACGGGCAGATGCCATGCAGTTAAAAAACGTATCCTTTGTCCGAGGAGATGTGGGCGAACTGCCTTTTGCGGATGATCGGTTTGATTTGGTCTTGTCCCTCAACGGGTTCCATGCTTTTCCCGATAAAAACGCCGCGTTTCAGGAAACTTTTCGTGTGTTGAAACCGGGCGGGATTTTTTGCGGATGTTTTTATATTGCCGGTGAGTTTGGGCGAACCGACTTTTTTGTACGAAAAATGTATGTGCCGAAAGGGTTTTTTACACCGCCTTTTGAGACAAAAGAGAGCCTGCGGCGTCGGCTGCAAACGATGTATCCAAAAGTAAAGGTCTCTTCTGTCAATGCCGAAGGTATATTTGTTTGTGTGAAGTGAGGAAAGGATATGTTGATCACTTTGATGCTGTCCGTTCTTTTGATGGCGGCGCTGTTTTTGCTGCTCTATGCGGGAGTCGCATTGATTCAGGATAAAAAATATTTTACTTCTGCACCGCAAGATATTTGGGAAGCGATTTTGCCGAAAGAGGAACGCTTTTACGGCGCCCATGCGCTCGGCT
>JAEEYS010000047.1 GCA_016288255.1 Bacillota bacterium | reverse complement strand
TTTTTTTGGCGATCAGGTCTTCTAACATATCGTTGCCTATCATAAAGCATTCTTCCGGTTTTTTGCCGATCTTCTGTAAAATCTCTTCATAATATCGGATATCCGGTTTGGCATAATGCATATTTTCACAGTGCGTGATCAGCGCGTAGTCATACTGATCGGGGCCAACATCCACCCATTTCAGCCTTTTTTCCATGGCAAGCTCCGGAAAAACCGCATTGGTGGCGATCACCACTTCGTATCCCTTTTGAAAAACGTAATCCATGACACGTTTGGTCAGGCCCTCTTCCCGGTCTGTCCGCAGGATCGTTTTGATCTCATCGAACCGATTGATATAAAACTCTTCAAACCGTTTTACGATCAGCGCCTCATCATGCGGATCCTGTTTCATAAAATCTCGGAAAAACAGGTCGATATTCACATCTTTGCCGTTTCCGTCTTTGATCATGGCTTCACAGGCTTTCAACACCCTCGCCGAAAGCGCTTTTTTATCCTCATACAGATCCGAAAAATCTTCCGTCAAAAGCGCGATATAGCGATATGTCAGCTCCATTGTATCAATGGGAAGCAGGGTGCCGTCCAAATCAAACAGTATCGTGTTTATCTTTTCCATAAAATCCCTTTCTTTTACTCTTTTCCCAAGCCGGGAAAAGAAAGCTGCCGCATAGCTTCATACAAAATAATATTGGCTGAATTGGATAAATTCAGCGACCGTCCTATATCGATCATGGGAATGGTAATGCAATGATCCCGATGTGCCTCGATCAATTCTTTGCCCAGTCCCTTTGTTTCTTTCCCAAAAACCAAAAAATCATCATATTGATATCGTATATCCGAATATTTTTGATCCACCTTGGTGGTCGCGAACCAAAATCGGTTTTCGGGATACGCTTTTAAGATCTCATCCAGGCTTTGATGGACTTTTACATCCACCAGGTGCCAATAGTCCAATCCCGCCCGTTTTAACGCTCTGTCATCAATGGAAAATCCCAAAGGCTCCACCAAATGCAGTGTTGTTTTGGTCAAAGCGCAAGTCCTGGCTATATTTCCGGTGTTTTGCGGGATTTCCGGCTCCACCAGCACAATGTGCATATTCTGTCACGTCCTTTTTTTAAGATAACAGGGAGCAGGCACCTTTCCGTTTATTTGAAAAGTGCCTGACATTTTTTTGTTTCTTTGTTTTATCTTGGCATGCAAACCAATTCTTTTACCTTGGAATTGAAAAAATTCTTAGAGTGATCCGGCTGGATCACCATAGCTGTATCCGCGCCTTTTCCGGAACCGCCCAAAACCATGATTTCTTCTCCGTAAGGGATCAATCCCGCATCCAACGCCATGGTCGCGATTTCCATGCAGACCTTGACGCCTTGTCCGAAACAGCGGAAGCTGTTAGCGATGATGCTGCCGGCATACATGCCGCCCGATTTATTTTCCAAAGCCCGTTCGATGCCGCCGAACAGGTGTGTTGTAGTCAATACATCTACGCCTTTGCCTTTTAATTCGATCCTTTTGTCAAAACCCATTTCGTCGCCGCCCGGTTCTTTAAAACCTGCTTGATGGGTCACGCAAACCAGATGAAAATCCCCTTTTCCCAAAAACTTTTCTGCTGTTTCTCCCGTATTGGACGCCACTACGATATGTCGGATCCCCAGATCTTTTGCCCGATTGACCGCTAATTCTACTGTTTTATCCGTATTTTCTCTTCCCGGTTTTTCAAAATACATGTTTGCCGCCTCCTTATTTCTCCAAGTTTCTATTGGAATAGTATAGCCGTGTGCCTAATAACCTATTATATTCCGTCCAGTCTTCTTCCTCTTTTTTTCCGTCAATGATCAATTTCGCCTGATTCAGCCTGGCGCTCATCAGGTCCGCATAATGGACCGCGATGGCTTCCATGGTTTTGGGAACTTCCACGGAGCCCCATTCCGGTGTCCCGTGATGAGACAAAATAATGTGTCTGAGCTGTAAAAAAGTCTCTTCCGGGAACCCTTCCATTTGATCGGCCAATTCCCGTAAAATATCCAGTCCCAGCTCAATATGCCCTCCATATAACAGATATTTTTCATCGACCTGAAACGTCAGCTTGTCCGTAGCATACTCTTTGACTTTACCGATATCATGCAAAATAACGCCGGCGATCAAAATATCTTTATGGATATAGTTTTCCTGTATCCTCGCTTCCAACAGGGCGATCTCCAGCACTTCCAATATATGTTCCAGCAGTCCGCCGCCATAGTTGTGATGCACATGGATCCCGGCAGGCGTTTTTTTGATCTCCTCTTCATAAGTATCCGCCGCCAATGTCAAAAGTCCGCGAAGATCGGGATCCTGCACCATTTCGATATAGTGCTTCAACATTTGATATTTCTTTTCGATCACCGATAAAGGCAGGGACGGTATAAAATCCGACAGATCGATATTTTCCTTTTCCAGCACTTTCAGCTTGTTGATATTTAACTGCACCGCGCCGTTGAACTCTTCCGCTCTTGCCATGACTCGGATAACATCCTCTTTTTGAAGAAGCATACTGTATTTTTCCGCCGCTTCGCTGTCCCATATCTTTCCTTCGATCTGGCCCGAAGCGTCGAACAGTTTCAGCCGCATATAGTTTTCACCTTGTCTTTTTTCCGTTTTAAAAGGCATCAGCTTCATTTCAGAGACCGCAAAATAATTGTCTATCATATCGCCTGCTTTGATCTCTTTCACCCATATTTTTTCCATTTGCGCTCTCCTCAATTAAGATATTCTATTGCAGAATTATTATAGCATATCATCTTCTATACTGCATCTATTTTTTTCATAAAAACCCATTTATTTCAAATTATGGAGCAAAACAAGGGAAATTAAAGTAGCATAAATCATTTTCCTTGAAATCTTTGTTTTATTTTTCTTTTTCCCGGTGCAAAGCGGTTTTTTTAGTCAAAAAGCCGGAAACCTCTGTATTTTCTTCATTTTCGCTTCCTGGTCCCATTTAATTGGAATTTTTTCTCATAAAATGTGCCTATAAATCTTGCAATAAATTTATTATGGTGTAAAATGAGGTTGTATGGTTTCTTCCGCATGCTGTATGAAATCGATCAAATTATAGTATACTAATTGTCGGAAGAAGCAAATGTGCAGGATCAAAGGAGACCACAATCCATGGAAAAAGTATTTTCCGGCGTACAACCTTCGGGTACCTTAACTTTAGGTAACTATTTAGGCGCTTTAAAAAATTTTGTCAAATTACAAAATACCCACGATTGCACTTTTTGCATCGTAGACTTACATGCTCTGACCCTGCCGCAGGATCCGGAAGCATTAAAAAAACAAACACTGGATGTGGCCAGTTTATTTTTGGCCGCAGGGATCGACCCGAAAAAATCCACTATTTTCGTACAATCCACTGTGCCGGCTCACGCTGAGCTGACATGGCTTCTTTTATGTTCCAGCTACATGGGTGAATTGAGTCGCATGACGCAGTTCAAGGATAAATCCAGCAAGCATAAATCCATTCCTACGGGAATTTATGTTTACCCTGCTCTGATGGCGGCGGATATTCTGCTTTATGATGCCAATCTGGTTCCGGTAGGCGCTGATCAAAAACAGCATTTGGAATTTACCAGGGACTTGGCGATCCGGTTCAATAACCGTTTCGGCAATGTTTTTGTTGTCCCGGAAGTTTATATCCCAAAAGCAGGCGCCAGAGTAATGGCTTTAGACAATCCCACCGCAAAGATGAGCAAAAGCA
>JAEEYS010000003.1 GCA_016288255.1 Bacillota bacterium | reverse complement strand
GCACAGCGAAAGGTGCCTCCCGGCCGTGCAAAGAAGTTTTTTATCTGTATCAAAACGATGCTTCCGGCGATGTGATGGCTTTTTGCGTCATCTATGACTTGACCGAGCAGCAGCGCAAAGAAAAAGAACTG
This sequence comes from Bacillota bacterium, assembly GCA_016288255.1. Classification (GTDB taxonomy): domain Bacteria; phylum Bacillota; class Tb-RUG-66; order Tb-RUG-66; family Tb-RUG-66; genus Tb-RUG-66. Next base: position 3,846 of record JAEEYS010000003.1, on the reverse strand, counting down.
CAGGATCTGGAAAACGAGCTTCGGATGAGCCGGATCCGAAATTTCACCAGTCAAATGCAGCCTCATTTTTTATACAACGCCCTTGGATCCATCCAAGAGATCATTTTAGAGAATCCGGAATACGCCTGTGAACTGATCGGAGATTTTACGATCCACCTGCGCAGCTGTATCCGCGCTATGGCCAGCGATGCTCCGCTTCCTTTTGATCAGGAGCTGGACAACATCAAAGCCTATGTCAATATTGAAAAAATGCGGTTTGGAAAGAAACTGAAAGTCATTTATGATATCGCTACCACGGACTTCTCCATTTTGCCTTTAAGTATCCAGCCATTGGTGGAAAATGCCATTCGGCACGGTGTTTACGAACGCGGAATGAAAGGCGGCTCTGTTATCATCCGTGTTCGGGAACTGTCGGATATGTGGGTCGTAGAAGTGGAAGATGACGGAGTCGGTTTTGATGTTGCCGCATTTCAAGAAGATGTCGCATCCGGAAAGCGGGACTCTACAGGGCTGAAAAATATTATTTTTCGGCTTGATAAAGTAATGAACACCAGCGTCGATATCCAAAGCGTCCTGAACTCCGGAACAAAAATTACTGTATCCATCCCGAAAGGAGGCCATACACGATGAGAACGATGATTGTTGATGACGAACCGCTTATGCTCAAACGGTTTATTCGATTGAGCGCCGGCATTCCCGACCTTCACATTGTGGGGCAATTTGAAAACGCGTTGGACGCGCTGGAATATGCCGGCACAAACCAAGTCGAACTGGCTTTTCTTGATGTAGCCATGCCTGTCATAAACGGTATCGAACTGGCAAAAAAACTGCGTATCATTCGCCCAGACATCCTTATTGTCTTTGTTTCCGCATACGACGAATATATTTGGGATTTTAACCAAATAGGCGGAGACTACTATATCATCAAGCCTTACAGCAGAGAAACGCTGGAAATGGTCATGGAGCGGATCCGATTCATTGCCCTGCGGCAGCAAAAGAAATTATATATTCAAACTTTTGGCCGTTTCCTTGTTCTAAGAAACGGAAAGCCTCTTCCTTTGACCGGAAAGGCAAAAGAGATCCTTGCTCTTATAGTAACCAAAAGAGGAAAAGAGATCAGCAATGAACAGATCTATAGTACCATATGGGAAGGGCGCAGCTACAGCAACACCAATATGAGTGTTTTTTATAACGCGCTTCGCCGTTTAAAACAAACACTGAAAGCGGAAGCGATCGAAGAGCTTCTGATTTCCACCTCACGAGGCCAAATAATCAACACTTCTCTATTTGATTGTGATTATTATGCTTGGCAGGACAAAAATATGGATCTTCGTGATAAATTTGAAGGAGAATTCTTATCGGAATATTCCTGGGGGGAGTATATTTTAGCAAATATCCTAAATGATGGTTACTAACAGACAGGACCTCCTTGTTTTAGGCACGCTCAAATTTACATTTGGGCGTGTTTTTCCTTTGTTCCCTTTTTTTACTTATCCAAACAAAACAGCAGTGTTTTAAGCCAAATAAAAAGCAGTCAAAACCGTTTTCGGCCTTCACTGCTTTTCTTTTTGTGTCCTTATTTTCCCATTTTACCGAACCAGTCTAAAGTTCGTAAATACCCATTGGTCATTGATCTTTTCATAATTGAAATCATATACTTCATGATCCACCACCGTTGTTATATCCTCTTCATCCAATACTTCCACCGTTACTTGATAATCGATGCTCGTATCGGTTTCTCTGATGATCTTGTATGTTTCTTCCCCTTTGGTGACATCCGAGCCTCTGTCTGCCAAAAGTGCGTATAGCTGACCGTTAAAATCTTTATAACGGCTTACTCCGCCGTCATTCAGCAGAAAATCCACGATCTGCGTGCTGAAAAGCGTTTTTAAATAAGCTTCCAGCTCTGCATAAGTCGTAATGGTGCTGTGTGTTACTTTATAATATTCATTTCCGTTTTCTTCCTGCGTATCGTCGCTGTCTGTCGGCATCGTTGTCATATCGAACCAGCCGTATGCTTCTACCGCTTTATCATAAGCCGCTTTTATCTCTTCATCTGTGGGCCCGGCCTGTTCTTCTGTGTCATCGCCGTCTTCCGAACCGTCGTCCGGATTGACGATTTCTTCACCCGATTGATCATCTGTATCTTCATCTCCGTTTTCTTGCGGCGTGCAGCCGCTCAATACAAACAGCAGCATGGCAAACACCAAAAGAATACAGAGACATTTTTTCCAGTTTTTCATGTTATTCTCCTCCTTAAAAAGCTCCCGCAAGAACAGCATACTACATTTTAAGTGTTTTTTTCAAGTTTCCGCCGTCATGACTTTTTCTCTTGTTTTTCTTCTCTCATCTTATCCCAACAGATTTAAAAAATCAATCTAAAATCCGAAACCCACTTGAAAATTCTTTCCTCCCACGGTATAATTACTTTGTAATTATGCGGGTGTGGTTCAATGGCAGAACATCAGCTTCCCAAGCTGGAAACGAGGGTTCGATTCCCTTCACCCGCTCCATTTGTAAAGATCGCTTTAAGCGGCGCTAAAAAGCTCAATTCAAAAGAATTGAGCTTTTTATTGTTTCAACCGATCATTACCGGTTTCATTCCTTCGTATACCGTAACCTTGATTGTCACGATCAATAACCATATTACTTATTCCTATCCTCAAGCAGCTATATCTTCATTACCATGCCGATCATGTCATGATCTTTCGCGTTTTCTATCGCTCCTGCATAAGTGACCGAGATATATTGATGATCCTCTTTTCAAATCAAGATTTATATAACAGCCTTTCCCATGGATTTTTCTTTCGTCACTTTTTCCCCTAAATCATTCGCAAGCTTTTCTGTGAAAAAATCAAAATAAGAACCGCCCCGCTCCCTTTTATTCCGATAAAAAGGTGAATATCCCCATATGACGGAAGGGATCCCTATGATGATCAAATAAAGCGGGCCAAAAATAAGGGACTGGATGGTATGCCCATATTCATGTACCAAAAGCCTTTTTTGCATTTCCTCATTCGGTATTTTGTTTTCAGCTCTTCTGTCTCTTATTGGTTTAGTCGTGATAAAAACAAACAGGCCCAACGAAACGCTTGATACAGTATCTCTCTCCGTTACGATCGCGCCGTGATAAAAATAATGCTTGTTTTTTATATAAATGAAAAACAGTATCAGCCCCAACAAAGTCTGAGGCAGTCCCCAAACACATTGCAGGAATGTATATAATATCTTTTTCATTATGAGCTCCCATCTATCGTATTCGCACATAGTTTATTATAACACGGATTGAAAGTATTTGATCTCTGTTTTACTGCTCTGCGGATATTTCTTAAGCAAGATACAGGATCGATCCATCGCTCTCTGCTTGGGATCTATTTTAAACGAAAACAATTTTTTTGATAAAACTGTTTTTTCTCTTTTTTTGCTTGAACATCACAGAGAAATCACTTTTTCCCAAAAAATGTGCTATAATTCTTTTAGAGAAAGGACGGCCTCTATGAAAAAAGAAAGAATACTATACTTAGTTGCGACCATTTTATTTATCATAAGCGGTATTTTTATCCTAAGGCATACCAATATGACCGATAATGTTGCTTTGAGCAAATCGATCCAGATCCTTATCATATTGTTCCTATTTCGCATTTCATACGGCTGTTCTTTATATATTAAAAAGCAATATCAAGAGCAAAAATATTCTTATGGAATCGTTATGAATTTAGGCCTTCTTCTATTCATGATGATCAATGCCCTCAGATATATCGATCTTTTGATCACAAACTGGAATATCTTGAATATCGTGGATATTTATAACCATACACTGGATTCCTTTTCTTATTTTGCTATGCT
>JAEEYS010000046.1 GCA_016288255.1 Bacillota bacterium | reverse complement strand
TATGGAAGTAGCGTTTCGCAATGTGAATGACGGTACCATTGAAGGACTTCGCTATAAAGGAAGAAAAATTTTCAGTGTGCAGTTCCATCCGGAAGCATCACCGGGCCCGGAAGATACGGGATTTTTATTCTTTCGGTTTTTAGACTTGTTGGAAGAAGGGGGAAAAACAAATGCCTAGAATAGAAGGAATCAAAAAGGTAATGGTGATCGGTTCCGGACCGATCGTGATCGGACAGGCTGCTGAATTTGACTACGCGGGAACACAGGCTTGCCGGGCGTTAAAGCAAGAAGGGCTGGAAGTGGTGCTGGCAAACAGCAATCCGGCTACTATCATGACGGACTCTCAGATCGCGGACAGAGTTTATATCGAACCTTTGACGGTGGAATTTTTGGAAAAGATCATTATCAAGGAAAGACCGGACAGCCTTTTGGCTACTTTAGGCGGACAGACCGGGCTGAACCTGGCGGCAGAACTCTATGACAGAGGGATTCTGCAAAAATATAATATCCGCTTGTTGGGAACGGATGTAGAATCCATCAAACAGGCGGAAGATCGGGAACTGTTCAAAGAAACCATGGAAAAAATCCATATCCCGATCATTGAAAGTATCATTACGGAACATGTGGACGAAGCGGTCGCTTTTGCGGAAAAGATCGGCTATCCGGTCATTATTCGGCCTGCTTATACTTTAGGGGGTACCGGCGGCGGTATCGCAAGCAATGAAGAAGAATTGCGGATCATCGCGCTGGCAGGGATCCGCGCCAGCCGTGTGAACCAGATCTTGGTAGAACGGTCTGTGGCAGGCTGGAAAGAGATCGAATATGAAACCGTAAGGGACAATATCGGCAATACCATCGTTGTCTGCAATATGGAAAATATCGACCCCATGGGGATCCATACAGGGGACAGCGTGGTGGTAGCGCCTTCTCAGACATTAAGAAACAAAGAGCATCAGATGTTAAGAAGCGCTTCTTTGAGGATTATTGACGCGCTGAAAATCAAAGGGGGCTGCAATGTGCAGTTTGCCTTGGACCCCAACAGCATGAATTATTATATCATCGAAGTCAATCCGAGACTCAGCCGTTCCAGCGCCTTGGCTTCCAAAGCGACAGGGTATCCTATCGCAAAGGTAGCGACCAGGATCTCTTTGGGATATAACTTGGATGAGATCAGAAATGATGTAACGGGAACGACTTTTGCAAGTTTTGAACCGACCATCGACTATGTAGTGGCAAAAGTGCCCAGATGGCCTTTTGATAAATTTGTATATGCGGACAAAACATTGGGAACGCGGATGAAAGCGACAGGCGAAGTCATGTCGATCGGCTCCAATGTGGAAGAAGCGCTGTTAAAAGCGGTCCGTTCTTTGGAAATCAATATGAACAGCTTTGAAAATGCGCGGTATCAGCAGTTTACGGACAGTGAGATTTTGGAAATGGTGGAAAAGAAAACGGATGAACGGTTCTTTGTGGTAGCGGAAGCTATCCGCAGAGGATTCACACCGGAATTGATGTTTGAAAAAACAAAGATCGATCTTTTCTTCTTGAATAAAATCAAAAATATCGTGCACTTGGAAGAAAAACTGAAAAAGATCACTTCCGGCGAAGAGCTGACAAAAGATCTTTTGACTTTAGCAAAGAAATACGGATTTGCGGATAAAGCCATTGCCCAGTTTACACGCTTAAAAGAAGAACAGATCCGGGAACTGCGCAAGTTTTACGGGATATTGCCTACTTATAAAATGGTAGACACCTGCGCGGCGGAATTTGAAGCGGTAAGCCCTTATTATTACTCCACATATCAAGCGGAAAACGAAGTGGTGGTCAGTGATAAGAAAAAAGTTGTGGTTTTGGGATCCGGCCCGATCCGGATCGGACAGGGGATCGAGTTTGACTATTGCTCCGTTCATTCTATTTGGGCGCTGAAAAAATTGGGATATGAAACCATTATTATCAATAACAATCCGGAAACGGTCAGCACAGACTTCGATACGGCAGACAAACTGTATTTTGAACCGCTGACGGCAGAAGATGTGGTAAACGTACTGGAACTGGAAAAACCCGACGGCGTTGTGGTGCAGTTTGGAGGACAGACCGCTATCAAACTGGCAAAAGCGGTAGAAGATGCGGGATTTACGATTTTGGGAACACCGCAGAGCGAAATCGAACGAGCAGAAGACAGAGAGCTGTTTGACGAACTGTTGACTTCCTTAAATGTAAAACGGCCTGCAGGGCATACGGTCTTTACGGCGGAAGACGCGGTAAAAGCGGCGGATGATCTGGGTTATCCGGTTTTGGTCCGTCCTTCCTACGTGCTGGGCGGGCAGGGGATGGAAATCGCGTATTCCAGACAGGATGTGGAAGAATACATGTCCATCATCAACAGAAACACCCAAGAACATCCGATCTTGGTCGATAAATATATTATCGGAAAAGAAATCGAAACAGACGCTATTTGTGACGGAGAAAATGTAATTATTCCCGGTATCATGGAACATATTGAAAGGACCGGGGTGCATTCCGGGGACAGTATTTCCGTTTATCCGGCTCAGACTTTGACGAAAGAAGTGGAAGCAAAAATAACGGAATTGACGGAAAAATTGGCGGTTGCCTTAAAAGTCAAAGGGCTCATCAATATCCAGTTTATTGTGCAGAATGACGAAGTATATATTATTGAAGTGAACCCGCGTTCTTCCAGAACGGTGCCTTATATCAGCAAAGTAACAGGGATCCCCATGATCGATCTGGCCACAGGCGCCATGTTTGGGAACTCTTTAAAAGACCAGGGCTATGGACTGGGACTTTATCCTTCCAAAGATTATGTTGCCGTGAAGGTGCCGGTCTTCTCCTTTGAAAAACTGCCTGATCTGGAAATCAGTTTGGGGCCGGAAATGAAATCGACCGGTGAAGTTTTGGGAGTCGGAAAAGATTTGACGGAAGCTTTATACAAAGGCTTTATTGCGGCAGGATATCAGTTTGATACGGCAGGGAATATTTTGATCACGGTAGCGGATCATGATAAAGAAGAGATTTTGGGGATTGCGAAAGCTTTTGCGGAAATCAATATGAACATTTACGCGACCAGCGGCACGGCAAAATTCTTCGAAAGCCATGGACTGAAGGTCAATGTGATCAATAAGATCTCGGAAAAAGCGGCGCCGAATATCGGTGATTATATCGCGGAAGGAAGATTCGAGCTGATCATCAATACGCCGACAAAAGGCAGAACACCGGCAAGAGACGGGTTCAGGATCCGCCGCTTGGCAGTAGAGAACGCGACACCTTGCATTACCACCATTGATACCGCGCGGGTCATGGCAGATTGCTGCAAGCTGG
>JAEEYS010000045.1 GCA_016288255.1 Bacillota bacterium | reverse complement strand
TCACGGCTATTTGATCAACCAGTTCTTATCCAAAACCACCAACAAAAGGACCGATGAATACGGCCAAAACAGAGGACTTTTCCTCTATGAAGTCGTAAAAGCGGTCAGAGAAGTTTGGCCAAAGGAAAAACCGATCTTCCTGCGGGTTTCCGCCATTGATTATTCCGAAGACGGCAACCAGGTAGAAGATATGATCGAATTCCTTCGTCCTGTAAAAGATATGGTCGACCTGGTCCATGTCAGCACAGGCGGTATCGGTGCGCCGGATAAGGCAAGCTATCCGGGATATCAATTAAAATGCGCCGAAAGGATCAAAGAAGAATTACAGATCCCCGTTGCTACCGTAGGACTGATCAACAGCCCTTACCTCGCACTGGAATTTTCCGAAAGCGGCCGGGCAGACGTGATCGCTCTCGGCAGACCGCTTCTTCACGATCCTTATTTTGTACTGCATGCAGCGCATACTTTGGGATACGAAGATATCACTTGGCCGGGACCTTATGTAGATGCCATGTCCAAATATCTGAAATGGACCAACAAATAAGAATTTCTTATTTTATAAAAAAAAGACACGGAACCTTTTTCCGTGTCTTTTTTGTTTGTTTTCATTTTCTTATTTTTCGCCGCATTTGATCAAAAGTTCTTCCCAACGACGATCTACTTCTTCCTGCAATTCTTCGATCAACGCTTCATTGCCCGGTTTGAATAAGTGTTTGAACCGACCTTGTACTTTTAAGAATTCTACCAAAGGTTTCTTTTCTTTTGGTTTATAAGTCAGTTTCCAAACGCCGTCTTCTACTTCATATAACGGCCAGAAGCAGGTATCTACTGCCAGTCTGGTAACCAGCATACCGTCTTCTGTATCGGTCCGCCAGCCTCTTGGGCAGATGGACAAAGTGTTGATAAAAGCAGGGCCGCCTTTTTTGAATGCTTTGGCAGCTTTGTTGTGAAGGTCTTTCCAGTTGCTTGGAACAGATTGCGCTACATAAGGAATGTTATGCGCGATCATGATGTCTGTTAAGCTTTTTCTAAACTGCTGTTTCCCTTGGATCACTTTCCCTGCGGGGCTTGTTGTGGTATCCGCATATTTCGGTGTTGCGGAAGACCGTTGGATCCCGGTATTCATGTAAGCACCGTTGTCATAGCATACATAAAGCATGTTATGGCCTCTTTCCATTGCACCGGATAAAGACTGCAGCCCGATATCATAAGTACCGCCGTCGCCGCCGAAAGCAACGAATTTGATTTCTTTATCTGTCAAGCCTCTTTTTTTCATGTTTTCATAAGCGGCTTCGATCCCGCTTAATGTAGCGGAAGCGTTTTCAAAAGCCGAATGGATAAAAGGTGTTTTCCAGGAAGTATACGGATAGATCGCCGTAGAAACTTCCAAACAACCTGTTGCACAGCTGACAACCACCGGATCTTCTGCTGCCATCAATACATGTTTGATTACAACCGGTGCACCGCAGCCTGCGCACATTCTATGGCCGCTTGCCAATAAGCCTTCTTTTTGAGATAATTCTTTTAAATTTTTTGCCATCTTCGTGCACCTCCTACTCTTCTATACCCAGGTATTGATAATAGCAGTCCACTTTACCGGTTTCCACTATTTTCATCAGATCCTGATATACGCTCAATATATCGTTGGCATCGGTATCTTTACCGCCCAAACCATAAATATAGTTTACGATTTCCGTATCTTTTACTTGACCGTAGCAAGCGTTTCTCACTTCTGTGAAGACCGGGCCGCCCCATGTGGAGAAGGTATCGATTCTGTCCATAACAGCCAGCGCTTTTACCTTTTTGATGGCCTGTGCCAGTTCTTGACCCGGGAACGGACGGAACAATCTTAATTTGATCAAGCCTACTTTTTTGCCTTGTTCTCTTAACAGATCCACTACATATTTTGCGGTCCCTGCTGTAGAGTTCAATACCAAAATAGCTGCTTCGGCGTCTTCCATTTTATATTCTTCAAAATAGGAATATTTTCTGCCGGTCAATTCTTCATATTCTTTCGCGATATCCAGAATGACTTTTTTCGCGTTTTCCATCGCCTGCACTTGCTGGCGTTTGTGTTTGATATAATAAGGCTGCAGATCCATCAGACCCATGGATACCGGATTGTCCACATCCAAAAGTCCGCCTGTATAATCTTTTTCTCCTACAAAAGCTTTTACGTCTTCATCGGATAAAATGGTCATATCTGCCAAACCGTGGCTGGTAACGAAACCGTCCTGCATTACCATGACCGGTAAGCTGACATCCGGATGTTCCGCGATCCGAAGTGCCTGGATGATATTGTCATATACTTCTTGGTTGTCTTCGGAAAAGAGTTGGATCCAGCCTGCATCTTTGGCGCCCATGCTGTCACTGTGGTCGCAGTGGATGTTTAAGGGGCCGGATAAAGCACGGTTTACTACCGGCATTACGATAGGCAATCTCATGGAAGCCGCGATATAAACCACTTCCCACATGTATGCCAAACCATTTGCTGATGTTGCTGTCATTGCTCTCACACCTGCTGCCGAAGCGCCGATAGTCGCGCTCATGGCACTGTGTTCACTTTCTACCGTTACAAAGTCCGTATCTACTTGCCCATTGGCTACAAAAGCGGAAAAGTATTGAGGAACTTCTGTAGACGGAGTGATGGGATATGCTGCAACTACATCCGGATTGATCTGACGCATTGCGGTTGCGATCGCTTCATTCCCACTTAAAGAAACTTTTTGCTGTTTTCCTGTCATACTATATTCTCCTCCTTCTATTCCATTTTAATGGCACCCACTGGACATTCTTTGGAGCACATGCCACAGCCTTTGCAGTGGTCATAGTCAAAACCTGTCAGTTTGCCGCCTTCTACTTCAATAGACATATCCGGACAAATTGCCCAGCATTGTAAACAATGAATACATTTTGTGCTGTCCCAAACAGGTGTCATGGTTCTCCAGTCGCCTGTCAAAAAGCTTTCTGAATTCCCTCTGGCATACATTTTGCCTGCTTCGGTCATGCTTTTCCATCCAGTATTCGGATTGATCGTTACTTCATCATACTTCTTCACTGGATTTCACCTCCTTAAAGGCTTTTTCCAAAGCTTTCAAGTTCCCTGCGATCACGTTTTGTTTTGTTGCGAATTTTTTCTGGAATTGTTTTTCCATCAAGCTATAAAATTCTTCATAGCTCATTAAGCCGCTGACTTTTACTACCGCTGCCATCATCGGCACGTTTGGAAAAACTTTTCCCAAAGCTTCTACCGAAATACTATTGGCGTCTACCGTATAAACAGGGCCTTCAAATCCTAATTTTTCTTTGATCACCTTCGGATCTTCATCCGTATTGACAATGATCGGGTTTTCTTTTTTGAGTCCTGCTGTTACATCTACGGTTCCGATCAAGGTGGCGTCTGCTACTGCTACCAGATCCGGTTCATAAATATTGGAATGAATGGTGATCGGATTATCACTGATCCGATTGTATGCCGTTACCGGCGCACCCATACGTTCCGGTCCATATTCCGGGAATCCCTGAATCGATTTGCCTGCCACAAAAGCAGCTTCTGCCAATAGTAATGATGCTGTTTTTACACCTTGGCCGCCTCTGCCGTGCCAACGAATCTCTAACATCTTATCCATTAAATAAATCCTCCCTCCGCGGTTGTTTTACAACAAATACTATTGCTTAAATTTATATAAAAACGTCTAATAAAACAAATTTTATTAGTCGAGTTTAAACATAAAATTGTTTTCCTTTAGCTTTTCTTTTAACAGTTGCAGGGCTTCATGGCTTAAAATTTCCACTTCTACCTCTACTTCGGCATACCCGATCCCGTAGTCGCCGCCGATCCGTTTGTGCTGCACCGACATGATATTGCAGTTGGATTCCGCAATGGCTGTCGTCAATTTTACCAAACTTCCCGGGCTGTCCGGCAGGATCACGGTCACTGTCAATAGCCTTACGCTCATCTTCAAGCTTCTTTCCAAGATCCGCATAAACAGGTTGATGTCGATATTGCCGCCGCTGATCAGCGCTACCGCCTTTTTGCCTTCCAAAGAATTCTTCAAAGGCCCCATCATGGCTGCTACCGGCGTTGCTCCCGCGCCCTCAGCAATGATCTTGCTTCGCTCCGCCAAGAGTAAAATAGCGCTGGCGATCTCTTCTTCTTCCACCGTAACGATGTCATCTACATAATTCAAAATACACTCATAGGTGAGCTCGCCCGGCGTCTTGACCGAAATGCCGTCTGCGATCGTGGTGGTCCCCATGATCGAAACTCTGCTGCGGTTTTTTAAAGATTCCGCCATAGCGGGTTTGTTTTTGGCCTGCACACCGATCACCTTGATATCGGGGCGAATGGATTTTGCCGCCACCGCGATCCCCGAGATCAGACCGCCGCCCCCTATGGGAACTACGATCATATCCGCGTCCGGTATCTCTTCTAAAATTTCTAACCCAATGGTCCCTTGTCCGGCCATGACCTTGACATCATCAAAAGGATGGATAAAGGTATAGCCTTTTTCTTCGCAAAGCCTGACCGCCTCTTCATAGGCTTCGTCATAGATCTCGCCTTTTAGGACCACTTTTGCTCCATGTTTTTCTGTAGCTTCTATTTTGGAAATAGGCGCGTGGACCGGCATGACAATGGTCGCCTGCGTTCCAAAGATCTTGGACGCCAATGCCACTCCCTGGGCATGATTTCCCGCGGAAGAAGCGATCACGCCCCTTTTCCGTTCTTCTTCAGACAGGCTCGAGATCTTATGATAAGCTCCTCTGATCTTGAACGCGCCGGTTTTTTGCAGATTTTCCAGTTTTAGATAAATATCTCCGTGTGTCAATTCATTTAAAGCGTTGCACCGATAACAGCGTGTTTTTGCTATGATTCCGTTTAAATTCCGTCTTGCTTTTTCGATTTCCTTTAAAGTCAGATCCATTTTTTCACTCCTGATATCATATTTACCCATTTTATGATTATATCATAAAATCAAGGGAATTGGTATCCATATCTATGACTTTCATTACTTTATTAAGACAGAAAATAGAAGAATCTACCACATACGATGAAACCAAAAGATATGCCGATCATGGAAGCTCTTTGAATGTCAAAAAATGCAGTTTGGAAAATCGGATAAATCCTTTTTCATCCACCAATTCTTTGTCTGCGTGCACATACTCAATGGTCGCCGCAAACATCTCATGACTGCCTGTTCTGATGGAACCTGTGACCTTGCATTCAATGGCCACGGGCGCGATATCCAAAAAAGGCGCGTCAATTTTCACACATTCTCTTTTTGTTAAGGAAAGGGCTTGAAACTTATCCATGTCACGGCCGCTCTTGCTGCCGGCAAAAGCATAGATGTCCCGCATCTCCTCCGTAACGAGATTTACAGCAAAAACGCCGCTTTCTTTGATCATATGATAAGAATAGCGGCTTGGCACGATCCCTACGATCACCATAGGGGGATCATATCCCGCATTGGCGGCGCAGGTCACCGCCAGCAGGTTGTCCTTGCCCTGATAACGGCAAGTCACCAAAACGTCCGGCCTTGGTCTTAAGCTGTTGCTCAATACTGCGCTGGTCTTTTCCCGCACTTCAAAACCACCTTCCATTTTACTATTATATAAAGAAGTTTTCAAAAAGAAAAGAATTTTTTTCCCCTTTCCTGCATTTAAATAAGAAAACGCGGGGTATCTTCTTTTTCTATAAGTTTCTGTTATAAATTGTATTACACAAATCCTTTTTTTCTGTCTGTTTTTTAAATCTCTATATTTATACAGGTTTGTCCCGCTATCCGTTTCCTTTTCGGGCAAAACTTCCTGTCAAAAAGAATATTGCTTAGATTATAGCTTTTTTCTTCTTTTATTCAACTGTTTAAAAAGAAAAAAGAAAGAAATAAAGCAGCTTTTTGGAAAATTGTTTTTGTTGAAAACCGGCAAACATCCGGCTCTTTTTATTTTCTGCAAAAACCCTTCGTTTATCCCTTTTTTCTGCTTCTCTTCTTCCTTTTTCTTTGTCAATCTTTTTGTCCCGAACTTCTCTGTCCCTGCCTTATGCCCTTTTGCAAAACGCTTCTTCCCAAACAGGCTTTATACCAAAGGCGCCAAAAGCATCAGCTCTTCCGTTTGCTCATAGATGGTATCAAACTGCGTGATCGGTATGGGATTGATGCCCAATCCTACTTCAATGGTGAATCCCGGCCGCAGAAAATCTTGTATGAACCAATCTTTATATCCTGCGTAAGAAGACGCGTAAGGCGTTTCTTCCAGCGTATAACCCGTCACTTGAGAAAACAGCTTTGCAATGGCCCGCATCTCAGGTGTTTCGATATCCAAAAACTTCCAATAGATCACTTCTCCTTGGGTATGGAATGCCAGTACCAGCTGAAAATCTCTTTCTCTGGTAAACGCCGCCAAGGCGGCGGATTCCGGTTCCGAAAGGGGCGCTTCTCCTCCGTATCCCGCATAGTGAGGCCCAAAAATACCGATTTCTTCTTGGAACTCTTTGGACAATTCCCATTCTGCCGGATAATTGCGGTTTAGATCCACCCCTTTGATATTGGCTTTCCAGACCGCCGATACCGGCAAACCGGAAGTATTCCATCTTAAAATATCATTATAATAGGGGTTTTCCGGGGAAAGCCCGTTTAGGACCAAGTCCACGCCGTCCGGATTGACCATGGGAATGATATCAATACTGCAGTCTTGATAGATATCCCGAACAGGATACCCTCTTAACATACCGCTTCCCTCGTATGCTTTGCAAAAATTTTCAATAAATTTCATCAAAAGAGGCGCTGTGATCCATTCAATGGCGTGATGCACGCCGTTATAGGACACCTCTCTTTCTCCTGTTCCAAGCCGCACACAGTAAAGCTGTCTGCCCAATACGCTTTCGCCTATACTGAAAATATCCAAAAAAGGATACCGCATTTTTAACGCCGTTAAATTGTCGCTCATCCTATCATAAGTATAATCGATATCCGTTTGCACGATATCTTCCTGCCGGTATTGAATGATCCGTTTTCCCTTTTCTTTTTTGACTTCATATCCTTTGCCATAGCACTGTATTTCTTCCAAAAGCGCTTGATCGGAAAGGTTTCCGTGCTCCCGTTTGTATCGATACGCCGCTCTTCGCCCGTTTTCATCCCAGTTTCCGTTCACTTCTCCCGACAAATAGCCTTTCTTTTTGAAAAAACTTTTCATAAAACTGATCTCTGCTTTTTTCATGTTTTCACCTGCCTCCTTATTATAATATGTAGGCAGGAAAAATTTGCTTCTCTCCTAGATTATGATACAATACAAAAAAGGAGGCTATACGATGGATATTATTGAGACCTTTTTACAAGCAAAAGACGATACCGAAAGAGTGCCTATGGAAAAATATATGAAAAACCAGTTTCCCTTTTTGGGGCTTCCCACTCCCAAGCGAAAAGCCCTTTCCAAAGCATTTTTAAAAGAGCGGAAACAGGATCAAACGGTGGACTGGGATCTGGTCTTTTTGCTGTATGAACAGCCCTACCGCGAATTTCACTATTTGGCCATTGATTATCTTCACGCGGTGCAAAAAAAGCTGTCTGTCAAAGATATGAAAAAAATCGAAACTTTGATCCTGACCCACTCCTGGTGGGATACCGTTGACAGTATCGACGGCCTCGTCGGCAGTTTGTATCTTTCCTATCCGGAAGAGATGACCCCTATTTTGCGGCAGTATATGGAGGCGGACAATATTTGGCTGAAACGGATCTCCATCGACTTTCAGTTGAAGCTGAAAGAAAAGACCGATACGGCGCTTTTGTCCGAAGCCATTATTAAAAACATGGATACGAAAGAATTTTTTGTGAACAAAGCCATTGGCTGGGCTCTCAGAGAATATTCCAAAAGTAACGCTCCCTGGGTAGCGGATTTTATCGAAAGCCATCCCTTAAGCAGTTTGAGCAAGCGAGAAGGCAGCAAATATCTTTAAAAAAAGAAAAACCATGAAAAAACGTTCCCGTTTTTTCATGGTTTTTGATTTATTGTATTCTTTTTTGTTTCGGTTTTGGCGTTTTGGCCTCTTTGCGCCTTTTTATTTCTTCTGTTCGGATAACCCGTCCACTGCCGCTTTGATGCGTTCCAGCCCTTCTTTGATCAACGCGCGGGGGGTGCCGAAATTAAACCGCATATACCCTTCTCCGCCTCGTCCGAAGGTCGTGCCGCTGTTTAAGCCCACTTTTGCTTTTTGGATCAAAAACTGTTCCAGTTCTTTTTGTTCCATTCCCAAAGCGGAAAAATCAAGCCACGTCATATAGGTGGATTCCGGCCGCATCATCTTGACCTGGGGCAGATTTTCTTTCAAAAACGCTTCCATATAATCCAAATTGCCTTCTAAGTATGTCAATACTTCTTCTAACCATTCATCTCCGCAGGTATAAGCCACTTCTGTGCCCAAAAGCCCAAAAAGATTGATCTCACCCGCTCCCACAGACCGCATGAACGCTTTATACTCCGTGCGGAGTTTTTCGTTGGGAATGATAATGGCGGAAGTATTCAAGCCTGCCAAATTGAAGGTCTTGCTCACCGCGTAGCAGGCGATCAAATTGTCTCTTGTTTCTTCTCCCAAAGACAACGCCGGCGTATATTGGTATCCTTTATAGATCAGATCGGAATGGATATCATCGGAAACCAATAAAATGCCGTTTCTGTTGCAGAAATCACTGACTTTTGACAGGTCTTCTTTTGACCAAACTCTGCCGCTGGGATTTTGCGGATTGCATAGTATCATGATTTTTGGTTTTTGCGCCGCCAGCGTTTCCAATTGCGCAAAGTCCATTTCATACTGCCCGTTTTCCAGTTTTAGAGGATTCTCCAAAATCTGTCTGCCGGTAGCTCTGGTCGCCCCAAAGAAAGAATGATAGATAGGCGGTTGTAAGATCACAAAATCATTCGGCTTGCTGAAAGCCTGGATCGCATACTGCACTGCCGGCACCACGCCTGCGGTCAATACGATCCATTCCGGTTTGATCTCCACATGATTTCTTCTTTTCATCCAGCCGGCAACGGCCTGAAATACTTTTTCGCTTTCGTTAGGATAACCGAAAATGCCATGTTCTACCCGTTTTTGCAGCGCTTCTTTTATTTCTTCCGCCACAGGAAAATCCATGTCCGCGACCCAAAAAGGCAACACGTCTTTTGTCCCAAAAACCTCTTCCAAGGCGTCCCATTTGGCGCAATCCGTATTTCTTCGATTGATGATTTGATCAAACTGATATTTCATGACTCCACTCCTTTTCCCTTTTCTCTATTTTTTTAACTCCTGCAATAAATTACATACATTGGAATAGATCATTTCCGTATCGGAAGTATATGCCAAGTATCTCACGCCGGCTTTTTTCCATTTATCCAGCGCTTTTTTGCTTTCTACATAAGTTCCCACGATCTTGCCGTGCTGTTTTGCTTTTTCTACCAATTCCTGCATTTTTTCTTCCAGCATGGGATGTTCCGTTTGCCCGGGGATCCCCAAAGACTGCGCTAAGTCATGAGGCCCGATAAAGATCATATCCACGCCTTCTACCGACATGATCTCATCCGCATTGGCCATTCCTTCCACGCCTTCGATCTGGCAAATCAGGAGTGTTCTTTTGTTTTCGCCGCTATAATAATCCAGTCTGGGCACATTCCCATAACGGGCTGCTCTGACGATATGCGCCGCGCCTCTTTCTCCGTCCGGCTGGAATTTCGCGTATTTGACTGCTTCCATCGCTTCTTCTTTTGTGGAAATCTGGGGCATCTGTACCGCGTCCGCTCCCATATCCAACGCTTTGGAAAGAAGAGAATAGTTGAAGTCCGGCACTCTGACCACTACGCTTCCGCCTCTTACCTGAATGGCGCGCATCATATTTTCCGCCACGCCCAGATCCATGGTCCCATGTTCAAAATCGATGATCGTAAAATCAAATCCGGCTAGCGTCATGACCTCTTGTACATGGGGGCTGGGGATTTCCCCGAAATATCCTAAAACAACGTCCTCTTTCTGCAATCTTTCTTTTAATGTAGGCACTGTCCTTCCTCCTTTGCCTCTTGGCTCTTTTTGGTGATTTCCTGTTGTTCTTTTCCTCGTATACTTCTTAGTATATCACATGCCTCTTCTTTTTGGAATGAAGGATTCTCGGAAAAGAAAAATCCTCGCCGCTCCATTTTAAAGCGGCAAAAGTCCACCTGCTATCATTTCCAAAAGCCTGCCGCCCAAAAAGCCTGCCGCCCAAAAAGCCTGCCGCCCAAAAAGCCTGCCGCCCAAAAAGCCTGCCGCCCAAAAAGCCTG
>JAEEYS010000044.1 GCA_016288255.1 Bacillota bacterium | reverse complement strand
ATGTGGAAGAATGGAGCCTTTCTGATGTGGAAAAAGCGGTAAGCCCCTTTTATCAAAGCTGGAACAGCAATACTTATCAAAAGCTGTTAAGGGATTTTTTACTGGACCCTAAAAAACGGGTAAAAGATCTTTCCAGAGGGATGAAAATGAAATTGATGCTGACGGTGGCCTTATCCCATGACGCAGAGCTTTTGATCTTGGATGAGCCCACCAGCGGATTGGATCCGGTGGCAAGAGAAGAGCTTTTGGAAATATTGGGGAATTATATTTTGGACGGAGAAAAAAGCGTTTTATTTTCTACCCATATCACTTCCGATTTGGAAAAGATCGCGGATTATATTACCTTTATCCAGAACGGGAAACTCTTCTTTACAGGGCAGAAAGATACACTTTTGGAAGAATTTTACCTTATCAAGGGAGATCAAAATGATTTAGGGCCGGATCTGAAACAAAAAATGATCGGACTCAGGACCTATCAAAATGGATTTGAAGGATTGATCCGTGCGGAAGACCGTTCGCTCTTTTTCGACAGTCAATTTTTAATAGAAAAAACCAATTTGGATGAGATCATTGTATTCGTGAACAAAGGGGGAGAAATGGATGAGTAACGCGTTTCGCTTTTTTAAGCTGGATTGTATCACAGTAAAACCATACTATAAACTATATTTGTATATCTTGCTGTTTCCGATTTTTTTTATATTTATCAATCGGGATCCCTCTTTTTATTTTCCTTTTGCCATGATCATGGCAGCGGCAAGTATAGGATACCCTTTTTCTTTTGAAGAAAAAAATCAATTGAAAAACCTCTACGGCACGTTATCGCTCAAAAAAGAGGATATCGTCAAAGGCCGTTATCTGTTCATTCTGATGCAGGGATTTGTCTTTTTTGCTTTTGCCTGTTTGGCGTCTTTTGTGACCATCATGGTGAGCAAAGAGACTTTTGATTTACAAGTATTGTTTTTGGTGATAGGGATGACTTTCGCTTTGTTTTCTTTCATTGTCTCTATCCAGCTTCCGATCTATTTTAAACTTGACTATCAAAAAGGCAGGATCATGACTATGATAGTTTATCTGGTTTTTTTGGCGCTGCTCCTATCCCTAAGGCGGTTTTCCTCTGATGCCGGCAGCGGAAGGGTCTTTTTATTCATAGCGGAACATCCTTATGGATTTATCGGATCTCTGATCCTTTTTGCGGTTGTTGCGTTTTTGGTATCTTATCTCATTTCCAAAAAGCTTTATCAAAGTCGGCTGGAATAAAAAACAACAGAAAAATAGGTATAAAACAAAGGGAGTTGGGTATATTACTAATGACCTCACAAAGAAAGACCCCCTTTGTAGTCAGCTCTGTCGGCGGACGCCGCAGAGCTTTTTTCTTTTTAAAGAAATCTATGTAAATTGGGCTTTTAAAAATGCGCTCTGCATGGTAAAATAAAGTGTCATGAAATTGAAGGAGATAAGATAAAAATGTATCAAGATAAAGAGTATGTAATCAATCGAATCAAAGTGGACAAGAAAAGATTTTTTTGGGTGTTTTTAGAGGCTATCATGATTTACGGGTTGATAGCGGGATTGATTGTTTATTTTCTGCACTATTACAATTGGGTCGTGTTGGCATTTTTACCAGTTCTTTCTGCTTTCATTTATTACTATACTTATGTGAATCATAATTACAGAACGATCATTGATTTGGAATTCAAAGACGATATTATTCTGACCACAATGAAGAAAGTTTATCATATCTCCAAAAGAGATATTTCCATAGTGGAACGCAAAGAAGAATTGTTGATGATCGACGTAAAAAGAAAAGGAAGAGATAAAAGGTTCTTTGCTTATCCCAAAAAATTCGAAAAAGGGAAAACAGGATTCAGAAACAACTTGAATCAAGCGGCTTTACAGCAGCTGAAAAAATACAGTCAAGAATTTAGAGTGAAGTTGTCTTAACAGCGGTATATGAAACGGCGTCAGGTTGTTTTAAAGTGGAATAGGGGGGACATCTGTGGATATCGTAGTACAAAAATATGGCGGTACATCTATGGCAGATGAAAACTGTATCAATAATGTAGCGGATCGTGTCATTCAGACCAAACGGCAGAACAAAAGTGTTGTTGTTGTGGTTTCGGCGCCGGCAGGCATGACGGATGGATTGATCCGCAAAGCAAAAGAGATCACGAAAAATCCCGATCCCAGAGAAATGGATATGCTGCTTTCTACCGGAGAGCAGGTGAGTATCGCGTTGTTGGCTATGGCGATAGAAGCCAAAGGGGAAAAAGCGGTTTCTTTTTTGGCATCTCAGATAGGGATCATCACCGACAGCAATCATCTGCAGGCAAAAATACAAAATATCTATACCGAATGGATCATAAAAGCGCTGGAAGAGGATAAAGTTGTGATCATAGCCGGATTCCAGGGGATTTCTCCGGAAGGGGAAGTGACAACGCTGGGCCGAGGCGGTTCAGATACCACGGCGGTAGCTTTGGCAAAAGCGCTTAAAGTGAATGAAGTAGAGATCTATACAGATGTTGACGGGATTTATACGGCGGATCCCCATATCGTGGACTGCGCAAGCAAAGTTTCCAACCTTTCCTATGACAGTATGCTGGAGATGGCGGGAGCCGGTGCAAAGGTTTTGGATGTCAGATGCGTCGATTTGGCCAAAAAGAATGGGATCACGATCCATTCCCGTTCGTCTTTTGTGCAAGAAGAGGGAACACGGGTCTTGGAAGAAAAACTGGATGCCATCGAAACGCCTTCCGTAAGCGGTATCGCGCATAGCAAGAACAAAGCAAAGATCACCATAGCCGGAATAGAAAATTCCGTGGCTTGTTTGACAAAAGTGTTCCAGACCATTGCGGAAGCAGGGATCAATATCGATATTTTCACGCAAGGCTCTTACAAAGAAGGAAAAGTCATCGTGAGCTATATTATCCCGGAAGAAAGCTATGAACAGGCGCTTCAGATCAGTGAAGAATTGGTGCGGGATATGGGAGGCGATTTTGTAAAAGGGGAACCTTCCGTAGGAAAATTGAGCGTTATAGGGATCGGAATGAAAAACACGCCGGGCGTTGCGGCAAAAGTTTTTCAGACGCTGGCAGCGGAAAAGATCGAAACGGATATGGTTTCCACTTCCGATATCAACATCACCTGTATTGTAAAAAAAGAGGATCTGAATCGAGCGATCATCGCTTTGCATGAAGCTTTCGGCCTTTCCTGATCCCCTTATTATATAGCGGAAAAGTAGACAAACAGGGAGAAGAAATTGTTTAAAAAAAACAGAAAATCAGTTGTCACATGGGTAAAACCGTGTTATAATATAAATTGTTCGTAGGAATGCCGGCGTGATGGAATTGGCAGACGTGCTGGACTCAAAATCCAGTGGTGGCAACACCGTATCGGTTCGACCCCGATCGCCGGCACCATTTGGAACCTAATGATAGCTAGAGCTTTGGTGTTTTAAAAGAATTAATTTAACACGTTTTTAAACACGCTTTATTTAGATAAGTCTATGAGTTGTCATAGACTTATTTTTTTTGCTATATTATTTGCATAAATAATCGTTTATATCAATAGTTGATTGTTCATTTCTCCATTAATAGGATCCTGTTTCTTTATAAATAATTTCTAAATTTTAGGTACATATGATCCCGCTTAAAAGCGGGGTCAAAGCGGAGGGTAATGAAAAATATAGAATTTTATTTAAAAGAGAAAAATCCTAAGAAACTAGCGCGGAAATGAAAGAAAAATAAATCTATTTTTTTATTAAATATTTATAATTTATATTTTTTATACAATCAAATAGAGCATTAAATAATTAAGATGTGTTACATATCTATCATTAAATACCTTTTAATATAGTTGATTAATGTTGATTATACACCTGTTGTTTATCTTACAAGTCAGTCTATTGCAGGCAAGAAAGACTGTGTTTTATGCAAAGAAATACCCGCTGTTTCTGATAAATACTACAATGTGAAGAAAGAGGATATGTGATCATCACTTTTTATAAAGATTTGGACAGCAACGCAGAAATAGCTAAGATGTCAGGAGCTGAAACAACAAATACCTATTGAATATAAAAGACTACACCAAATTGAAAGAGCAATAATAAGAACCAGACAATGTAATTGTATTAAAATTGTTAAATATAAACTAATGGAACACACTTTTAATTGAGGGGTTATTTTTTTGTGATAAAATGCTCTGAAAGAGAATTTCAATATCTGATGCAGTTTTTTGTAGCTCTCCATTGATTATGTGCCCATACACACCAAAAGTATCCATGTTTTTTGAATGGCCTACAATTGATCGTATTTGACCTTCCGGCAAAGTCTTAATAATTGAAATAAACGTATGACGTAATTCATATAAAGTGGTATGAGGGATGCCATTATGATCGCAAAATCGACACCAGGCGGAATAGTATTGCTTTTCTGAATAATCACCAAAAACGAAGCCGAAGGCATTCATTTTTCTTTGATCCTCTAAAATATTTTTTGTCATAGAATTTAAAGCAAAATTTCTTTTTGCATTTGTGGTTTTGCCATCCGTTATTTGATTATAAATGTTTTTTGCACGTCTAATATGGACTAAATTATTTATAAAATCAATATCATTCCACTGTAGACCTAGTAATTCTCCAGGCCTTAATCCTGTTAAAATTTGGAAACGATAGGCATTGATAAACGGGTCCTGTTGAACCGTTCTTTTTGTCTTCGTTTGATCTGTAGAAAAAACTATTTCAACTTCTTCTGGTTGCAAAATGCGTTTTTCTTGTTTTTTTGCTGCTCTTGGTATGGTGAGGTTTTCAGGGAATAGGGTAGTAGTATGTTTTTTTCGCAAAAATTTAATGAAGCTGCACATTGTGGATCGAATGTTGTCAATAGTCTTTTTGGATCGTCCTGCTTTAAAAACTTGATTGATGACATCTTGTAAGTCTTGTTCAGTCAAGCGACTGATCTTTTTATGCCCTATATTCGGCAGTATCCATGTTCTACCGTAGCTTTCTATACTGCTCCAATTGCTTCTGGAAGTAGTCATTTTTAATTCTTCCACGTATTCATTCCATAAAATTTGGATTCTTTTATTCGCATTATCAATATTAGAATCAAGCCAATCATCTGCCTTTTTATTAGCTTCTCTTTGGCCTGCGCGACCAGGT
>JAEEYS010000043.1 GCA_016288255.1 Bacillota bacterium | reverse complement strand
TATAGGACCCGAAAAAAGCTGAAATCTTATTTTGAAAAGGAAGGTGTCTTACATGAAGACTGATTCTTTATTGGACGCTTTCGGTCTGATCGACGAGTCCTTTCTCCGCCAGCCCGAAAGAAGACAAAAACCCGTTAAAAAAGCGGTCTTAAAGCGCGCGCTGACCCTTGCGGCCTCGCTGGCGCTTTGTTTGGCCCTTGCGGTGCCTGCTCTTGCCGCCGTTGATTTTGGGCCCGCTTATACCATGCTTTATGCCGTCTCCCCCGCCGCGGCACAGAAATTAAAGCCCGTTAGGATGGTCTCCGAAGATCAGGGGATCCAAATGGAAGTCCTTTCCGCTTCTACAAACGGCAACAAGGCGGATATCTATCTCGCTTTGCGAGATCTGACAGGAGACCGTATCGACGAAACCACGGATCTTTTTGACAGCTATACCATCCACCGCGCGTTTGACAGCAGCGCTTCCTGCGAATGTGTAAGCTATGACCCGGCCAAAAAAGAAGCCTCTTTTTTGATTCATATCGAAGGGCACCGCGAAACCGATCTGATGGGAAACAAGATCACTTTTTCCGTTGCCCGTTTTTTGAGCCGCAAAAATGAATTTCACGCGGTCTTGCCTGCTCTTGATCTGTCCAAGGTGGCAAAAGACCCCGTTATACTGAAAAATGTGACAGGATTTGCCTTTCGGGGCGGTGGTTTTTCGGATATTTCCCAGGAAACGATGCCCCCCGCTATCCTAAAGCCGCAAGAGAAAGGTCTTTTCTCTCCTCTGCCCGGCGTAACGGTCACCGCCATGGGTTATACGGAGGGCAAGCTCCATATCCAAGCGTATTATGAAGATATTTTAAAAACGGATAACCATGGATTTTTCTCTCTGACAGACCAAGAAGGAACGACGCTTTTGCCCCTTTACAGCCTTTCTTTTTGGGATCGGGAGCAAAAAGGCAGTTTTGAAGAATATGTCTTCCCCGTTTCGGAAGAAGACTTAGGGCAGTATCGGGTTTTCGGCGAGTTTTGGACTTGCGATACCCTGATCAAAGGAAATTGGCAGGTCACCTTCTCCTTAGCGGAAAAATGATCTGCCCGGTCTGCCGCTTTGGCCTGCCGGTGCTTTGGGTTTTACGCTTTAGAGCCGGTTTTTACGCTATAGAGCCCGGTTTTTGCGCTATAGATGCCGGATTTTACGCTTTAGCGGCGGTTTTTGCGCAGAAAAAAAGGATGCTCCCCTCTTTTTAGAGGCAACATCCTTTTTCTTTTTCTTTTAGTCTTTTAAATCAATGACCACGTTGCGATACGGGTCGTCCCCTTCGCTATAGGTATAGACATCGGGGTGATCCTGCAGCGCCGTATGGATGATCCGTCTTTCCTGCGGATTCATGGGTTCCAAGATCACTTTGCGGCCGGTCCGTTTTGCCTTATCTGCCAGATGTTTGGCCAGATTGATCAGCACTTCTTCCCGCTTTTTGCGATATCCGTCAATGTCCAAGATCACTCTGGTATACCCGTCGTCTTTTGTTTCTTCATTGGTCTTGTTGACCACCAAGCTTGCCAAATACTGGATGGCATCCAGGGTCTGTCCCCTTTTTCCGATCAACAGTCCCACGTCTTTGCCTTTTAAGTTGATGTTCAGCTGATCCACATCTTCTTTTGTCTTTTCTATATTCATATCCACATTGATCTCAAATTTTTGGAACAGATCCGTTAAAAACTGTCTTGCCTGCCGTTCTTTGGAATCTTTTTCCCAAACCAAGATCTTTGCTTCTTTGCTGCCCAGACCTAAAAATCCTTTGCTGCCTTCCTGCAAGATCTTGAAATCCACTTCATGAAACTCTCTTCCCAGATCCTGCAAAGCGTTATACAACGCTTCATCGACGGTTTTTCCAGTCACTGTTATTTCCTTCATCGGGCATTTCACCTCTCTTCACGGTATTAAAAATAGAAGACGGTCCTGATATAATGAGCTGTTTTACAAGTGTAAAGATATTTCTGACGATCCAATACAGAGAAACACCGCCCGGCACCTGATAGGTAAACCACCCTAGCATCAAAGGCATCATAATATTCATTGCCGTCATATTGTTGTTTTTGTTGCTTGCGGAAGCGGAAGCCGCCATGGTCGCTTTGTTGGAAACATAAGTCGTTACGGCCATGATCACCGCTAAGATCAAAACAGAAGAGCCTGTGGGCACTTTGCCCAAGTCTTCTATAATCAAAAACCCTTGATTGAATTCATGCTGTCTCAATACGGAAAACAAAGCGATAACGATGGGAAGCTGGATCAACATCGGCAAACAGCCCGCAAACATGCTGACACCGCTTTCCTGCATGAGCTTTTGCCGTTCTAATGCCAGTTTGTTTTTATCGTTCCCGTATTTTCGTTCCAGCTCCTGCAGCTTCGGCTGGAGTTCGTTCATCTTTTTCATTTCTTTGTTCTGTTTTAAGTTGAACGGGAGCAAAAGCAATTCCACCACAATGGTGATCATGATAATGGATATCCCGTAACTTTTGGTAAAGCTGTAAAAAAATTCCAGTATTGCTAAAATAATGCCGCCTAATGCATTCATCTTCTTTTTAAAACCCTCCCATTAGTTCTTATTCTAAAGGGTCATATCCTCCCGGATGGAAAGGGTGACACTTCAATATTCGTCTTAACGATAAATAAAAGCCTTTAAAAAATCCATATTTTTGAAAAGCTTGCAGTGCATATTCGGAGCAAGTCGGTGTGAACCTGCAGGTCGGTGGGAAAAGAGGAGAGATCCATCTTCGATAAAATCGGATCAATAAAATACAAATCTTACTCATGTATATGCCTCTTTTTGAAAAGTTTATGCTTTCTTAAAAGGTAAAAATAGGATTTTTTGATGTTTTCAAAGGAGTCTGTTCTTGCTCTTCCTCTTGCGATCACCACGATATCATATCCTTTTAACGTTTTTTCCTCTCCCGCCAGATAGCACTCTTTGATCAAACGCTTGATTCGGTTTCTGGTCACGCTGTTTCCGATTTTTTTGGATACGGAAATACCAATACGATTATACGATAACTCATTCTTTTTTACATACATTACCAAATTATAAGCAACTTCCGATTGCTTTTTTTCAAATACCTGCTGAAACTCTCGATTCTTTCTAAGCCTATAATACTTCAAATCCATACCTCCCCGATAGAAGGGAAATGTGAAAAAGACCACATAAAGTGGTCGTTTAAGCAGTTAAAGATTTTCTACCTTTTGCTTTTCTTCTTTTGATTACATTTCTACCGGATAAAGTAGCCATTCTTTTCCGAAAGCCATGATCTTTTTTTCTTTTTCTTGTATTTGGCTGAAATGTCATTTTCATCACAAAACACCTCCTCTGAACAAAAATGATATATAAATCTTCGTTTATACCTTGGTTATGCTATTTTTTTAAAAATGAACACAATATATTAGAATTATAGACTAAACAGGGGGTTCCTGTCAAGAAACTTCCTTCTATTTTGTTTATGATTTCCGTTCTTTTTTCTTGGACGGGGGAGAAGCGGAATTTTTTCGGAAATTTCCTCTTTTTTGTCTGTTTTTTTGCGTTTTTTCCCGGTTTTTGTCTTTTTCCTTCAAGGCCCATTTTTTTGGGGGAATTACGGCCAAAATATTGATAAAATATTTTCGTTTTGATAAAATTTAATTATGCATGAATGTTTCGTGGATCCCCTTTGGGATCATGCAGAAATAACTTAGGGATATGTGAGGTTCGGAGGAAAATTATGCGTGCGATTGTTGAACTTTGGCAGATGATTTTAGTGGAAATGAAGAAGATTGTCAGTGAAGAAACGTTCCGGGTCTGGATCGAAGAGATCAAGCCGGTGGAAATGGAAGGGGATACCTTTATTTTAGAGGTCAAAAACGAATACACAAAAGATTTTTTGGAACAGCGTTATTCCAGAACGATCGAAGACTGTATCTATGAAGTGACACACAAACATTTAAACGTGTTTTTTATCATCAATG
>JAEEYS010000042.1 GCA_016288255.1 Bacillota bacterium | reverse complement strand
GACCTAAAGTGATCAGGCAGTGCTGTGGGTCTTTTTTATGCCGTTTTCTGTTTTGTGTTTTTCTCGAAGAAAAGAGGATTAAAACAAGAAAATTTATTTTTACAAAATAAAAATAAAGAAGAAGTGTTCGGGAATTTGTGGTAATATAGAAAAAGGATATGGGAGATAGGAAGATCAAGCAAAATTTTTGAAAAGAATCATTAAAATATGCTTATTCCGGTAAGAATGTGAATAAAAAAATTTACTTTCTGCCGTAAATCTATTAAAATTTTAATAGTTAAAGATTTATTGGAACGGAAGAAAAAAGCTGATTTGGAGGGGTTGAACATGGAGTCGAAATATTCTAGGATTGTTTTGAAATTGAGCGGAGAAGCGCTTGCCGGCGAACAAGGTTTTGGGCTGAATCAACAAATTCTGGATTCCATCGCCATGCAGATCAAAGAAGTGCATGACCTAGGCGTTGAGATCGCTTTGGTCGTAGGCGGGGGCAATATCTGGAGAGGGATTTCCGGCAGCAAGCAGGGCATGGACAGAGCGCAGGCGGATTATATGGGGATGCTGGCAACGGCTATCAACGCGCTGGCTTTACAGGACGCTTTGGAAAATTACGGAGTGCCTACCCGGGTACAGTCCGCTATAGAAATGCGGCAGATCGCGGAAACCTATATTCGCAGAAGAGCGGTCCGCCATTTGGAAAAAGGCCGTATCGTTATTTTTGCGGCAGGGACAGGGAACCCTTATTTTTCCACCGATACCACAGCGGCGCTTCGGGCGGCGGAAATCGAAGCAGATGTCATTTTGAAAGCGACAAAAGTGGACGGCGTTTATGACAGCGACCCTACCTTAAATCCCAATGCGGTCAAGATCGATATGCTGGGATATAAAGATATTTTGAACCAAGAACTTGGCGTAATGGATTCCACAGCAGCAACCCTTTGTAAAGATAATCATATTCCGATCATTGTTTTTAATGTGCATGAAGAAGGCAACATTATGAAAGCGATTTTGGGAGAAAAAATCGGGACAATCGTAAAGGAGGATTAAAAAATGATAAATGAAGTCATGAAAGACGCAGAAGGAAAAATGAAAAAAACAATCGAGCTGTTTAAGACAGATTTATCTACCATGAAAGCAGGCAGAGCCAGCGCAAGCCTTTTACACAACATGAAAGTAGACTATTATGGAACGCCTACGCCGATCAATCAAATGGCCAATGTTTCCACACCGGAACCGAGACTGCTTCTGATCCAGCCTTGGGATCCCAGTACTATCAAAGATATCGAAAAGGTGATCCAAGCTTCCGATTTAGGCATTACGCCGGCCAATGACGGCAAAGTGATCCGCCTTGCCATTCCGCAGCTTACGGAAGAACGCCGGAAAGAATTGGTCAAGGTGTTGAAGAAAAAAGGCGAAGAATGTAAAGTAGCGATCCGTAATGTAAGACGGGAAGCAAATGATGATATTAAAAAGCTGGAAAAAGACAGTGAGATCACGGAAGATGATTCCCATAAAGGATTGGATAAAGTACAGGAACTGACAGACGGCTATATCAAAAATGTAGATGAGATCGTAAAAGAAAAAGAAAAGGAAATCATGTCTGTATAATGAGCTATCTGGATGTATGCGGCATGGAATTAAAAGAAGCTGCCGCGCTTTTAGAAGAAAAAGGGATCTCTTATGAAATATTGGAAACAAAACCGCCTTTTGCCGTAGAGGGAGAAGGCAGGAAAATAGTGATTTTGGGAAAAGAAACGGACGATCACTTTTTGTTGGTTGTGACCAACGAAAAAAATCGGAAGATCTATGAAAAACAAAAATCTTCCGATGCATAGTTTTGCAAGTGTTGAGGAAAATGCAACAAAATAGATTTTAAGATAGCCCGCTTTCGAAAAAAGTGGGTTTTTCTTAAAAAGGATGGAGGAGCCATGCATACAGAGAAAGAAATGCCGAAGCATATTGCAGTAATCATGGACGGCAACGGCAGATGGGCTAAAAAAAGGAACAAGCCGAGACTTTACGGACATCGGGAAGGGGCAAAAGCTTTTGAAGCTTTGATCGAAAACTGCAATGATCTAAAGATCCCTTATTTGACCGTGTATATGTTTTCTACGGAAAATTGGAAACGTCCCGCAGAAGAAGTAAGCGGTATTTTCGGTTTGCTGGAGGAATTGTATTTAAAAAAGATCAATAAGCTGATAAAAAATGACGTGAGGCTGCATTTTATCGGCAATCTCTCCGCTTTGCCGGACAGCACCCAAAAGACGATCCAAGCTTGTGAAGAAAAAACGAAGCAGTGTCGATCCATACAGGTCAATGTTGCGATCAATTACGGCGGACGGGATGAGATCAAGGCAGGAGTCAAAGCGTTGATCGAAGCGGGAGTCAAAAGCGACGAGGTCACGGAAGAGGTGATCTCAAGTTATCTTTATACAAAAGATATCCCGGATCCGGATCTGGTGATCCGTACCAGCGGAGAAATGCGGTTGAGCAATTTTTTGACTTGGCAGACTGCGTATAGTGAACTGTATTTTACCGATACCCTTTGGCCTGATTTTGATAAGGAAGAGCTCATCAAAGCGGTGACTTATTATCAAAACAGAGACAGACGGTTTGGCGGTATCGCAAAGGAGGATTCCCATGCTTAAAGAAAGAGTCCTTACGGCGCTTGCGGGCCTTCCTATTTTTATATTTTTCATTTATCAAGGCGGGTATTGGATGTTTGGCGCCATTTTGGTATTGACGTTGATAGGAAGCTATGAATTTTTTCACGCTTTTCAAAACATTGAGATCCATCCCTTTATGATAACGGGAATGCTGGGATCTTTGGTGCAGACGTTCTGCTTTATGCAGGAATATTATCTTTATGGGCTATTGGCTCATTTTGTGATATTGGCAGTGAATTTTTTGATTTTGATCTTTCACCAAAAGCATACGGTGATGGACCTGATCGTGACGCATTTCGGTATTTTTATGATTTCTCTGATCATTCCGCTGTTCTATCTTTTAAGAATGAGCGAAAACGGACTGAAATATGTACTGTTGCCCTTTATCATTGCTTGGGGCAGTGATATTTTTGCCTATTTTGTAGGGATCAATTTCGGCAAACACAAGCTATGTCCGGAGATCAGCCCCAAAAAAAGCGTGGAAGGGGCTATCGGCGGCATTGTAGGCAGTATGGTCTGTGTGACGATCTATCATTTGGCAATGCATTTTCAATCTAATTTGATTTTAACTATATTGATGGGCGGTGTGTTGAGTGCAGCCGCTCAAGTAGGAGACCTGGCTTTTTCCATGATAAAACGGTATTGCAAAATAAAGGATTTCGGCAAACTTTTGCCGGGACACGGTGGTATTTTGGACCGGTTTGACAGCGTGTTTTTTGTAACGCCTATGATTTATGGTTTAGTTCTGCTCTTTTTTGCATAGTATAAAGGGAAGGACAAAAGCAGGCAAGAGAGGTAAGGTTTTATATGGTAACGTTCATTATTGCGATTTTAATGTTTGGAATATTGATCACCGTTCATGAGTTTGGCCATTATATCGTGGCAAGACTTTGCGGTATCCATGTACTGGACTTTGCCATCGGCTTTGGGCCGAGTATATGGGAAAAAAAGAAAAACGGCACGACCTATGCGTTAAGGATGATCCCGCTGGGAGGTTATTGCAGGATGCTGGGAGAAGAAGAGGCTTCCGACAGTGAGAACGCGTTCAACAATAAGACTGTTTTACAGCGGATCCTTGTTGTGATCGCCGGGGCTACCATGAATTTCATCATCGCGATCTTGGTTTTTTCGATCATTGGATTTTCTATGGGAGTCAGCACTTTGACTATCGATACGGTGGATCCCGCGGGGATCGCTTACGAAGCGGGAGTTTTGCCGGGAGACAAAATTTTAAAAGTAGACGATGTGAGAGTTCGATTGTGGGAAGATTTGACGACACAGATCTCCATGCGGGAAGGAAAAGATACCGTTTTAACGGTCAATCGGGCAGGCAAGGAAGAAAAGATCTCTTTTCATGTGGAAAAAAATGAAGAAGGGACCTATTTGGGCATTTCTTCCAAAGTGGTAAAACACAGCTTGGGCAGGTCTATCATAAACGGATTTCAAAAAACGTATTGGATCGTCAAGACCACTATTGTAGAACTGGTCAAGATCATCACAAGAAAAGTTGCGCCGGATCTGATCGGGCCTATCGGTATGATCTATGTGGTAAAAGAGGCGGCAAGCGTAGGTCTTTATAATGTTTTGTTTTTGTTTGCGCTGATCTCCGCAAATTTGGGATTGATGAATCTGCTTCCCATCCCTGCGCTGGACGGAGGGAGCGTTCTTTTCCTGATCATCGAAGGGATCAGAGGAAAGCCTATCCCGGTGGAAAAAGAAGCCTTTGTGCACATGCTGGGATTCGGACTTTTGATTTTATTGATGCTTTATGTAGGGTATCAGGATTTTTTGAGGTTTATTATAAAATAGGTGAGGCGTAAAAAATGAGAAAAAAGACTTTAGCTGTAAAAGTAGGAGACCTGATGATAGGCGGGAACCATCCTATTGCGGTCCAGACTATGATCACGGAAAGATTGACAGAAACAGAAAAAGTCATACAAAGAATAAAAGAACTGCAAAAGATAGGCTGCCAGATCGTCAGGGCGGCGGTGAATTCGGAAGAAGAAGCCAAAAGCATCGCAGTGATCAAAAATAAGATCGATCTTCCTTTGGTGGCGGATATCCAGTTTGATTATCGGCTGGCTCTTTTGGCGGCGGAATATGGAGCGGATAAGCTCAGGATCAACCCGGGCAATATCGGCGAAAAGGAAAACGTCAGAAAAGTAGTGGAAAGCGCGAAAAAAAGGAACCTTCCCATTCGGATCGGTGTGAACGGAGGGTCTTTAGATAAAAAAATATTGGAAAAATACGGGCATCCTTCTCCGGAAGCACTGGCGGAAAGCGCGTTAAAAGAAGTGCGTGTTCTGGAAGAAATGGACTTTTCCGATATCGTGATCTCCATCAAGTCTTCCGATGTCATGACAACGATCAAAACAAACGAAATGATCTCAAAGCTTGTGGATTATCCTTTACATATCGGCGTAACGGAAGCGGGAACGCTTT
>JAEEYS010000041.1 GCA_016288255.1 Bacillota bacterium | reverse complement strand
CGCTTTTCATAAAAAATATCACATGACGACCGTGATCGTCTCTCACGATATGGAAAGCATCGCAAGAATGGTGGATAAAGTCATTGTTATGGATAAGGGCACTATAAGCATGATCGGTACCCCAAAAGAAGTGTTTCAAAAAGGGGAAGAATTGAAAAAAATCGGTTTGGGAGTGCCCCAGATCACAGAATTGATGCAGGCCTTAAAGGCGGCAGGGTTTGATGTGAGGACAGATATTATCAATACAGAGGAAGCGTATCCTATTTTAAAGAGTTTATTGGAGAAGAGCGCCCATGATTAAAAATATTACCATTGGCCAGTATATTCCCGGAGACAGCTTTATTCATAAGCTGGACCCCAGAACAAAAATATTGGTGACTTTACTTCTGATCATAGCTATTTTTTTGATGACAAAGTTTATCAGCTTTGTCTTTGTGGTCATTTTCCTGCTTTTGATCATGATGATCGCAAAGATCAAACCGTCTTATGTATTGAAAGGGTTAAAGACACTGATCATTATACTGAGCTTGACCTTTATCCTCAATATCTTTGTGGTGCCGGGCGAAACGCTGTTTCATCTGGGCCCTTTTACAGCCACAAAAGAGGGCTTTCGCGTGGGGCTTTTTATGGTGATCCGATTGGTGCTTCTGGTCATTGGAACGTCTCTTTTAACTTTGACCACATCTCCCATCGCGTTGACGGACGGGATCGAAAGCTTGTTAAAGCCTTTGAAAAAGATCGGCGTACCGGCGCATGAATTGGCGATGATGATGACCATTGCTCTGCGGTTCATTCCGACTTTACTGGAAGAAACGGAAAAGATCATGAAGGCGCAGATGGGAAGAGGCGCGGATTTTGAAAGCGGCAACCTGTTCAACAGAGCAAAAAATATGCTGCCGATCTTGGTGCCTTTGTTTATCATGGCGTTTCGGCGGGCGGATGAATTGGCGATCGCCATGGAAGCCAGATGTTATCGTGGGGGAGAAGGCAGAACGAAATTAAAACAGTTGTCCTATCAGGGAAGAGATGCGGTGGCGTTTCTGATGACATTTTTGATCCTGGGAGCAGGAGTTTCACTGCGGTGGATCTTGTAACGGATAAAATCAAGATAGGACAGATCTTTTTAGAGAAAAGAAAGATAAGTGAGAAGATGAAAAGAAATATAAAGCTTACCATCGAATATGACGGCACCGATTATTTTGGCTGGCAAAAACAGCCGGGCAAAAGAAGCATACAGGAAGAAATTGAAAAAGTGCTGGGGATCTTTACCCAAGAGGAAGTAACGCTTTATGGATCCGGCAGAACAGACGCGGGAGTACATGCTTTGGGTCAGACAGCAAACTTTTATACTGCATCGGATGTAGATCTGGGAAAATTACAGTTTTCCGCAAATCAGCTTTTGCCCAAGGATATCGTGATCGTGGACGCGGAAGAAATGCCGGAGGCGTTTCATGCCAGAAAAAGCGCCAAGCAAAAGACCTATCGTTATGTCGTTTTAAACCGGCAGCTGCCGTCTGCTTTTTGGGGCCGGTATTCTTATCGGTATTTTAGGCCCCTTGATGTGGAGAAAATGCGGACAGCGGCTAAAGATATCGTAGGGGAACATAATTTCCGCGTTTTCAGCAAAGAAGGGTCTTCCGTCAAAACCTTTGTCCGCAAGGTGGAAGAGGTCAAAATAGAAAAAGAAGGGGATCTCATTTATTTTTATTTTACCGCAGACGGATTTTTATATAATATGGTGCGGATGTTGACCGGCACTCTTTTGGATATCGGCGTAGGGAAAAAACCGGTCACAGCGATCAAAGAAGCGCTTTTGACACAAAACAAAAAACTGGTAGGGAAAAATGCGCCGCCGCAGGGGCTTACCTTATTAAAAGTAAGCTATTATAAGGATTAGTCCTTGACAGAGGGCATTTAAAATAATATAATAACTTTGCATGTAAAAAATTCCGTTAGCCCCGGATTTTTATAGATGAGAAGAAAGAAATCAATGCAGTAAAAGGAGAAAGATATCGTGAAGTCTTATATGGCAAAGCCAAGCGAAGTAGAAAGAAAATGGTATGTAGTGGACGCTGACGGTCAGACACTTGGTAGATTAAGCTCAAGAATCGCCCTGATCTTAATGGGAAAGCATAGACCAACTTATACACCACATGTGGACACTGGTGATTTTGTAATTGTGATCAATGCAGATAAAATTCGTTTAACAGGTAAAAAATTACAGCAGAAAACATATTTCCGCCACAGTGAATACCCGGGCGGCGGAAAAGAAACTTTAGCAGCAGATATGCTTCGGGAAAAACCGGAAAGAATGATCGAACTGGCAGTAAAAGGGATGCTTCCGAAAAACAGAATGGCAAGCAAGATGATGAAACGGTTAAGGATCTTTAAAGGCAATGAACATGTTCACGAAGCACAAATGCCCGAAAGTATTACACTGTAGGAAAAGGAGGGTGAAGAATGGCAGCTAAAAATTATTTTTACGGAACAGGCAGAAGAAAAACTTCAGTAGCTAGAGTTAGATTATATCCGGGAACAGGCAATGTGACTGTAAACGGTAAAGATATTCAAGACTATTTCGGTCTGGAAACCTTAAGAGTGATTGCAAAACAGCCTCTTGCTTTAACAGAATTAGAAAGCAAATTTGACGTTGTAGCAGATATCAAAGGCGGTGGATTCACAGGCCAAGCAGGTGCGCTTCGCCACGGTATTGCAAGAGCTTTGGTAAATTCCGACAGAGAACTTAGAAAAACCTTGAAAAAAGCAGGTTATTTGACCAGAGACCCAAGAATGAAAGAAAGAAAGAAATACGGCCTCAAAAAAGCAAGAAGAGCGCCGCAATTCTCAAAGAGATAATCTTCGAGATCAACGAAAAAGTAAAACCCCGGGAATACAATGTTTCCGGGGTTTTTTCATGACGCGATCTTTGATAAACTAAAAATATCAGCCCAAAACATAAAAATCCCCTTGCGTAAGGTATTGCTTGTGACGCTGCGTCATGAGCTATTCTTGACATGAAGGAGGTGAAACGCTGTGTCAAAATATACAACGGGAGAGATCGCAAAGCTCTGCGGCGTCACAGTCCGAACAGTTCAGTACTATGATACAAGAGGCATATTGATTCCCAGCGAGCTGTCCGAAGGCGGGAGACGGCTCTATTCGGAAGACGATCTGAAGCGCATGAAGATCATCTGCTTTCTGCGCGAATTGGATCTCCCGATTGATGCGATCTCTCAGATACTGAAAGAAGAGCATCCCGAGAAGGTGATCTCATTGCTGATCGAGCAGCAGGAGAAAGCACTTTCAGATGATATCTCCGAAAAACAGGAAAAACTGGAAAAACTTCGTGAACTGAAAAACGGACTAAAAAGCAAAGAGTCATACTCTCTCGAGTCCATCGGTGACATAGCCATAATAATGGAAGGTAAGAAAAAACTGAAAAGGATGCGCTGGATGATGATCCTGACCGGAATTCCTTTTACTGCACTGCAATGGTTTTCCATCGTTTTCTGGATCATCAAAGGCATCTGGTGGCCGTTTGTTGTCTGGATACTGGTGGCCGTGCCATGGGGGACCATGGTCAGCCGATATTACTTCAATCATGTGAAATACATCT
>JAEEYS010000040.1 GCA_016288255.1 Bacillota bacterium | reverse complement strand
TTCCGCGATCTGCCGCACGGTATACCCCGGCGGTATGACGGCTTTTCTGTCAAAAAGATACACCCGATACTCTTTTGCGAAGATCCTATAATAAAAAGCCCAGAAAAAAGCAGGCCCTACAAGCCCCGTCAAAGACAAGCCGGGGATCATCACCAAATTCTTTTTACCACGGCCGAATACAACATACTCCATGGTAGTATCTCCGATTTGTACCGTTTTTTTTGCCGTTTTATCAAACATCTTACGCCGTATCCTTTCTTTTCAGTAGAATATACCTTTACCCTTTTGTACGCCTCTCTTTAAAATCCGATTCTTCCCATCTTCCACCCAAAAAAACAGATAAGAAAACATGTCCCTATCTGTTTTTTCTTTTTATTTTGCCACCAACGGCATATTGGCATAGGCGTTCAAGCTGAGATCGCTGATCTCGGAAAATCTCTTTTCCCGCAATCTTTTTTCATATTGATGATAGGCCGCAACGCCGATCATGGCTCCGTTGTCTGTACAATATACGGGAGACGGATACAAAAAGCGAAGTCCTTCTTTTTCCGCCCGCGCTTTCAGTCTGTCTCTCAATGTCCCGTTGGATGCCACACCGCCGGCCAAAGCAATGGTCTTCACCGGCATTTGCTTTACCGCCAAAAACAATTTATCCTCTAAGATCTGTATCACCGCTTCTTGAAAACCGGCCGCTACATCCGCTTTGGAATAGGGTAGATTTTTTTGTTCCTGCTGATGTACATAATTGATCACCGCGGATTTTAAGCCGCTGAAACTAAAATCCAAAGAATCTTTGGACAAATATGCCTTGGGAAATTCAATGGCGAAGGGGTCTCCTTCTTTTGCCAAAGCTTCTACTTTGGGGCCGCCGGGATAACCCAGTCCCAAAATACGAGCCGTTTTGTCATAGGCTTCTCCCGCGGCGTCATCCAAAGTCCTGCCCAAAACTTCATATTCTCCGTAATCTTTGACCAAGACCAAATGGGTATGTCCTCCGGAAACCACCAAACAGATCAAAGGAAAATCAAGTTCGTGTTCTATGGCATTGGCTAAAATATGTCCTTCAATGTGGTTGACCCCAATAAAGGGTTTCCCCAGTCCATACGCCAGCGACTTTACCGTAGAGACTCCTACCAAAAGAGCTCCTACCAAACCGGGTCCGTTGGTGACGCCGAACACATCGATCTCTTCCAGTGTAAGACCGCTTTTTAAGATCGCCTCTTCCATCACGCCGATCACATTTTCCATATGCTGTCTGGAGGCCACTTCCGGCACCACTCCGCCGTATTTTTTATGTATCTCTATTTGTGAAGCGATCACATTGGATAAGACTTCTTTTCCGTCCCGCACCACAGAGGCAGAAGTTTCATCACAAGAGGATTCCACTGCCAAAACTGTCAAATGTTTTTCCATCTTCTTTCAGTCCCTCGATCCATTCTTTGATATTCTCATTCCACATAATATGGGCATCTTCCCGATTGTCCTCATAATAGGCTTTCCGTTTCCCTTGAAACACAAAGCCCCATTTTAAATATAACTGAATCGCTCTTTCATTGGATACCCTTACTTCCAGCGTCATTTTTTCCGCCCCGTAATAGATGGATACCGCCATCATAGCTGCCATCAATTCATTGGCAAGATGCTTTCCCCGATAATCCGGATGGATCGCTACATTGGTAATATGGCTCTCATCAAAAAGGATCCACATACCGCCGTAACCGAAAACCCTGTTTTGATCCAGATCCACACCCACCACATATTGGGCATATCCGTTTTCATTGATCTCTCTCAAAAAATCCTTTTCCGTCCAAGGATGATAGTTGCTGCGTTTTTCTATTTCCAACACATCCGGAATATCTTCCGTCCGCATCAGTCGAAATTCATAGTTCATCGTCTCTACTCTTTCTTTGTATTGATAAATGGTGTTTTCAAATAATCCGGCACATACTCACTTGCCGTTACGGATTCTTCCATATGATTTTTTCCGGAAAGCAAAACAGAGCTTGCCCGGATCCCTCTTTGCTCAACGGGCGCAAGGTACCCCTTTTCTCCTAAGATCTCCACAATGGAAGAAGCAAACTTATCCACCGCATCTCCCAAAAAAGCGATCTCTTCTTCCGGATATTCCTTCTTTAGTCTGAAGAGCCAATCTTCCATTTTCAGGCAGACCTCCGACGCTTTTCTCTCCAGTTTTTTCCCGTTGGAATAAAACAAAGCCGTATACACTTCTCCTCTTCTGGCGTCTAAAATAGGCGCGATATAGCCTTTTCTGACAAGCAAATTATAAGACAACGCTTCCAAGGTCGAAACGCCGATGATCGGGATATTTCTGCCGAAAGCCAAGCCCTTGACCGTTGCCGCGCCGATCCGAAGCCCTGTATAAGAACCGGGTCCCTTGCCTATCATGATGCAATCAACGTCTTTCACAGACAGTTTTCTGTCCTTTAGCAGTCTGTCAATCATAGGCAGCACGCTTTCCGAATGATTTTTGACATCATCGGAATAATATTCCGTCAATTTCTGATCTTCCGTTAAAACCGCCGCTGTCTTCACCGCAGTCGATGTATCAATCGCCAGAATAGTCATAGTATTTCAACTCCTCCACAAATTCCTTATAGCGGGCGCCATGTCCGGAAATATCTACTTCGCGGCCCACTTCTTCCCCTTTGCCATAAGTGATCCGTACCAAAAGATATTCTTCCGGCAAATAATGATCCAAATAATCCGCCCACTCGATCACCGTTACGCCGTTGCCATAAAAATACTCTTCATAGCCCAGATGAAGCAGTTCCTTTTCTTCTTCCAAACGATACAGATCAAAGTGGTACAGATCCAAAGACCCGCCGTACTGCTTGATCAGATTAAAAGTAGGACTGGTGATCTCGTCTTGCACATCAAGTCCCTTTGCGATCCCTTTGGTAAGAGTGGTCTTCCCGCTTCCCAAACTGCCTTCCAATAAAATAATGTCCCCGGGCCGAGCGGTTTTACCGATCGCTTCTCCCAAAAGTTCCATATCTTCCGGTGTGCCTAAATAGATACTATACATGGGTACCCTCCTTTTTATCATTTCTTATCGCTTCATGGATAAATAGATTCGCTGTTTTTCCATATCCACTCGTATTACTTTTACTTCCACCACATCTCCTACTTGTACCACATCCAAAGGGTGTTTGATGAATCGATCGCTCATTTCGGAAATGTGCACCAGACCGCTCTGCTTCACGCCAATATCCACAAAAGCGCCAAAATCCAGCACGTTGATCACATTGCCCTTTAAGATCATCCCTTCTCTCAGATCTTCCAGTTTGACCACTTCTTTCCGAAAGATCGGTTCCGGCATACTGTCTCTGGGATCCCGTTTTGGTTTTTCCAGTGCCTCTATCATATCTTTTAACGTGGGAACGCCCACTTTTAATTTTTCAGCCAAAGATCTGAGATCCACTTTGTCCAATTTTTCCGCGATCTCTTTGCTTTGTTTTTCTTTTAAGTCCTGCAGGGAAAACTGATTTTCTTTTAACAGCTCTTCCGCCGCCCGATAAGATTCCGGGTGGATCGGCGTATTGTCCAGAGGATTGTCTCCTTCCGCGATCCTTAAAAACCCGGCACACTGTAAAAACGCGTTGGCACCCAGCCGCGGCACTTCTTTCAGCTGTTCCCGATTGCTGAATCGTTTGATCTTGGAACGGTATTTTACGATATTGCCCGCTGTGGTTTTATTGATCCCCGCCACATAACTCAACAGAGACGGTGAGGCGGTATTTAAATCCACGCCCACATAATTCACGCAGGATTCCACCGTATCCTGCAATTTCTGTTCCAGTTCCTTTTGTGAAACGTCATGCTGGTATTGCCCCACTCCAATGGCTTTCGGCTCGATCTTCACCAGTTCCGCCAAAGGATCCTGCAGCCTTTTTGCAATGGAGATCGCCCCGCGGTAGGTCACATCCAAATCGGGGAATTCCTCCCTCGCCAATTCCGAGGCGGAATAGACAGAAGCCCCTGCCTCATTGACGATGATATAAGAAACTTCTCTGTTCGCTTCTTTTATGGTTTCCGCAATAAACTGTTCCGTTTCTCTGGAACCCGTTCCGTTGCCGATAGAGATCACGTCCACCTTCCAAGTGTCGATCAATCCCAAAATCGTTTTCTTGCTTTCTTTCACTTTATTTTGAGGCGGTGTATGAAACGTCTTTTCCACTGCCAATACATCGCCGATCTCATTGACTACGGCAATTTTACAGCCTGTCCGGTAAGCCGGATCGATCCCCATGATCACCTTGTTTTTGACAGGCGGCTGCAAAAGCAGCTGTTTTAGATTTTTCTGAAAAACATCGATCGCCTTTTCTTCCGCTTTTTCTGTCAGGTCTTTTCTGATCTCTCTCGCCACAGCGGTCGAGATCATCCTCTTATACGCTTCTTTTACCGCTTTGTTCAAATACTCCCGATTGGCCTGCGGCCATTCTTTTAAGCATTTATTTTCCAAATAATGTAAAATGGCGTCTTCCGCCACCACTACTTTTACACCCAAAACCCCTTCTTTTTCTCCTCTGTTGATCGCTAAGATCCGATGAGAAGGCAATTTTTTGAGCCCTTCTTCATAATCGTAATACATGTCAAATTCCGTTTTTTCTTCTGTCAGGGCTTTGGTCTTGATCAGCCCGTTCCGATAGGTCGTATTTCTGATATTTTGACGATAATCCGCTTTTTCCGCAATGGCTTCGATCACGATTTCCAAAGCGCCTTTTACCGCCTCTTCCGCGGAAGAAACGCCTTTTTCCTCATTTATGTAGCGTTTCGCTTCTTCCAGAGCATCCTTGTCCCCTTTTTTCAGCAAAAAAAGAGCCAAAGGCTCCAGCCCTTTTTCTTTCGCTTTGGAAGCCAGCGTGGTCTTTTTGGGCCGATAAGGCAGATAATAGTCTTCTATTTCCGTTACGGTCTTCGCTTCCAAAATCTTTTGCTTCAGTTCATCGGTCAATTTCCCCAAAGCGCTGATTTTTCGGATCACATCGTCCCGTTTTTCATCCAACGTCCGCAATTGATTTAACAAAGAAGCCAGATTCCGGATCATTTCCTCGTCCATCTCTCCCGTCATTTCTTT
>JAEEYS010000039.1 GCA_016288255.1 Bacillota bacterium | reverse complement strand
GAACAAGAAGAACAGGGCAGAAATTTGTTTGCCATGATCGGAAATATCATCAAAAGCAGGTTTTCGAAAGCCTCATAAAAGGGGGAGTTTAATTGGGGAATGAACCGACAGTAAGTACAAAAAAAAGGATAAAAATCATCTTATTCGCTGCGATTTTGTGTCTGCTTGCTCTGGTGGGAAGACTTGGCTATTTGCAGATCATTGCGGCAAGTGACTTGAGAGAAAAAGCGGAAGCGCAATGGGTGAGAAGTATCCCGGTAGAATCCAAAAGAGGCACGATTTATGATAGAAAAATGAAGGAGTTAGCTGTAAGTGCGAGTGTGGAAACAGTGATTGCCAGGCCGAAAGAAATTACGGATCCGGAGAAGGTCGCACTTCAGTTAGCTCCTATTTTAGATATGACGGAAGAAAAAATCCTGGAAACCATTACGAAGAATAAATCCGAAGTCTATGTAAAACGGCGGGTGGAAAAGGAAACGGCAGATCAAATCCGGGAACTGGAACTGAAAGGGATCCATTTTACGGAAGAGACCAAGCGCTACTATCCGCATAATACGCTGGCTTCACAGCTTCTGGGATTTGTGGGGACAGATCAGGCTTGGAGCGGCATTGAACTGCAGTATGATAAATATTTGACCGGATATGCGGGGAAAATAGTGAGAGAAACGGATACCAGAGGGAAAGCGCTCCCGTTTTCAGAAGAAACTTATTATGAACCGCAGGAAGGGCTGAATGCGGTTTTGACGGTGGATTCCATGATGCAGCATATTTTGGAAAACGGGATCACAAGAGCTATGGAAGAGCATAATACCACAAGCTGTACCGCAATTGCCATGAATCCCAAAACGGGTGAGATATTGGCTGTTGGCAGCAAGCCGGATTATGACCCCAATGATTATGCTTCTTACGATGAAAAATACTGGAAAAACAAAGCTATATCAGATATATACGAACCCGGTTCCACGTTTAAATCCATTGTGATGGCAACAGCGGTGGAAGAACACGCGGCAGAAAAAACGACTTCTTTTTATGATCCGGGTTATACGGTCGTAGCAAAGCAAAAGATCAGCTGTTGGAAATCCGGAGGCCACGGTACCCAAAATTTGGAAGAGATATTACAAAATTCTTGTAACCCGGGGTTTGTGGCTTTGGGCAACATGATCGGAAAAGAAACTTTAAATCAATATATCCGCGCTTTTGGATTCGGACAGAAAACCGGTGTGGATTTTCCGGGGGAAGCGTCCGGGATGCTTTATTCCGACAGTCAACTGGGACCGGTGGAATTCGCGACCCAGTGTTTTGGCCAGGGGATCTCCTGTACACCGCTTCAGATGATCAATGCTTTTTGCGCTGTTATCAATGGCGGGAACTTAATGCAGCCTTATTTGGTCAAAGAGTTAGTGGATGATGACGGCAATGTGGTCAGAAGTACCGAACCAAAAGTGGTCCGGCAGGTCATTTCGGAAGAAACTTCCGCTACGATGCGGGATATGCTTTTTAAGGTAGTAGACAAAGGGACCGGCAGCAGAGCAAAAATCGAAGGCTATAAAGTAGGCGGGAAAACCGGTACCAGTGAAAAATATCGGGATGGGAAATATGTCGCATCCTTCATTGGATTTGCGCCGGTAGACAATCCGCAGATCGCGCTTTTGGTCATATTGGATGAACCGAAAGAATACAGCTATACGGGCGGGGTCGTTGCGGGGCCGGTGTTCCAAGCCATTATGAGTGAAATGTTGAATTATTTGCAGATGGGGCCTTCCGAAGGCGGAAGCGCCAATATAGCGGAGATCCAAGATGTACCGGATGTAACGGGATTGAGCATGGAAGAAGCAGTTGCGATCTTGCAGAACAAAGGATTCAAAACGGAATTAGAGGGAGAAGGGAACTTCGTTATCAACCAATCCCCGAAACCGACGGTGGAATTGCAGACCGGCTCAAAAGTGACGCTTTATCTCGGAACGGAAACAAGTGACGGAGAAGCAACCGTTTCGGTCCCGAATGTAAAGGGTAAAACCATCAAAGAAGCAGGAGAATGGCTGGAAAGCATCGGTCTTAAGATCGAGATTTCCGGTTCGGGAAAAGCCGTTTCACAAGAACCTGAAGCAGGAGCAAAAGTTGCTGTAGGAACAACGGTAAAAGTCATCTTTGCATCAGAGTAGAGGAGGAATTCACATGAAGTTGTGTCAGATCAGAGAACAATTGGGAACAGAAGTTTTGGAAGAAAAAATGAACCCAATGGCAGAAATCAGCTCCATTGCGTATGATTCCAGAAAAGTCGCAAAAGACAGCCTTTTTATTGCCATAAAAGGATTTCAGTCAGATGGGCATCAGTATATCCCTGCCGCGATACAAAACGGCGCCATAGCCGTTTTGGCGGAAGAAAAGGAGAAAGTGCCGGCAGAGGCTGAAAACTATATGATCGTAAAGGATACCAGGCTGGCCTTAAGCCGTATCAGCAGCGTTTTTTACCATAATCCCACAGAATGTGTGGATGTGATCGGCGTAACGGGAACAAAAGGAAAAACCACAGTAACGCATTTGGTTTGGAGCATTTTAAAAAAACAGGGGAAAAAACCCCTTCTGATCGGGACCAACGGCATGAAATTCGAAAAAGAAGTTTCTCCCTTAAACAGGACCACACCGGAAGCTTTGGAACTTATGGAAGCAATAGACAAAAGAAAAAAAGAAGGCGCGGAAGCAGTCGTTATGGAAGTGTCTTCTCATTCTTTGGATCTGTTCAGAGTGCATGATATCCATTTTAAGGGGATCGTTTTTACGAATTTGACTCATGAGCATTTGGATTATCATAAAACCATGGAGCAGTATTTTAAAGCAAAAGAAAAGCTGTTCCAAATGGCGCACAGCTATGCTGTGATCAATATAGACAATGATTGGGGCAAGACCCTGTATCAGCGGTATCCTGAAAACGCATACAGCTACGGCATTGATCGGGAAGAAGCGGATATCAGGGCAAAGGATATCCAATATCTATTGGATGGTTCCGTTTTTCAATGCATAACGCCGAAGGGAGATTTTGCCGTTCGGATCAATACGCCGGGCAAGTTCAGCATTTATAATGCTTTGGCGGCGATCGGCGTTGCTTTGAAAGAAGAAGTGCCTACACAAGTCATACAGGAAGCGTTAAGAGAATTACACGCGGTAGACGGGCGGTTTGAAGTGGTGAATCCCAACGGGAAATTCACGGTGGTGGTAGATTACGCGCATACACCGGACAGCTTGGAAAACGTATTGAAAACCGCGGTGGAAATGAAACAGGGAAAAGTGATCACCGTCTTTGGATGCGGCGGTGACAGAGATAGGACAAAACGGCCGATGATGGGCGAGATTTCCGTTCGATATTCTGATTTTACCGTGATCACATCAGATAATCCGAGAACGGAAGATCCTTTTGCCATTATAGACGAGATCGAGGCAGGAGCCCATGGTCAAAATCCTTATATTTGTATTGAAAACAGAGAAGCGGCGATTTCCCATGCCATTCATATGGCAAAACCGGGGGATCTGGTCATCATTGCCGGAAAAGGGCATGAGGATTATCAGGAGATCCATGGCGTCAAACACCATTTTGATGATCGGGAAGTGGCCAGAAAAATTTTAGAAGAATGTGGTGAATAGTATGAAATTGTCTGTAAAAGAATTGATGCAAATTGTAAATGGGACCCTTTTATCAGGAAACGAAGAAACAGTCGTTACAGACATTTCGATTGATTCCAGAAAAGTAAAAAAGGGAGATCTGTTCGTGCCCATCAAAGGAGAAAATCATGATGGACATACGTTTATACCGGAAGTGATCGAAAAAGGGATAACAGTGGTTTTAACGGAAAAGGATTCTTTTGCTTTTCCGAAAGAAGTATCGGCCATATTGGTAAAAGATACGGTAGAAGCTTTGGGAAAGGTAGCGGCGGCTACAAGAGAACGGTTAAAGATACCGATCGTTGCCGTAACGGGAAGCAGCGGGAAAACGACAACAAAAGAAATGCTTTCCGCTATTTTGGAAGAACAGTATAAAACATATAGATCCTATGGCAATTTTAACAATCATATCGGACTGCCTTTGAATATTTTTCAAATCAAGGAAGATGATGAGATCGCTGTTTTGGAAATGGGTATGAATCATCGGCAGGAGATTTCTTATT
The DNA here is from genome assembly GCA_016288255.1 of Bacillota bacterium. Lineage (GTDB taxonomy): Bacteria > Bacillota > Tb-RUG-66 > Tb-RUG-66 > Tb-RUG-66 > Tb-RUG-66. Next base: position 3,620 of record JAEEYS010000039.1, on the reverse strand, counting down.
TGGTCCATATCGCAAAACCGGATGTGGGGATCATTACGAATGTCAATATGTGCCATATCGAGTATTTGGGATCGATGGAAGAAATCGCCAACGCGAAAATGGAAATCACCGACTGTATGACGGAAAAAGATCTTTTGATCTATAACAAAGACAGCGAATATCTGGATAAAAAAGTGGAAGAGATCAAGGATGCGCTGTTATGCAAGACCCTTTCTTTTGGCATGAAAGAGGGAGAAGTGAAAGGAACGCTTTTAGAGGATAACGGCATAGAAGGATTTTCTTTTATGGTGGAATATCAGGATCAAAAAATGGAATTCATCTGTCCTGTGCCCGGTACGCATAACCTCTATAATGCTTTGGGCGCGATCTCCGCTGCGCTGTCATTCCAGATACCCTATGAAAGTATCAGAGAAGGCTTGAAAAAATACAGACCTGTGAAAATGAGGATGCAGATCACCAAAGGAAAAGCAGGATATACCATCATCAATGACGCTTATAACGCCAATCCGGAATCCATGAAAGCCGCTTTTGGCGTACTAAGATCCTGTGAAGGGAATAAAAAGATCGCTGTTTTGGGAGATATGCTGGAATTGGGTGAATTTGCTTCTATGGCGCATGCCAAGGTAGGAAGAGAAGCGGTCAATTTTGGGATCGACACTTTGATTTGTTACGGAGAAATGGCGGAACATTATGCTATCGGCGCAAAAATGGCAGGTTTATCGGAAGAAAATATTTTTGTTTGTAATTTGAAAGAAAAAGTTATAGAATGTATAAGGAAAATCGCTTTGCCGGGAGACGTGATCTTATTCAAAGGATCCCGGGGGATGAAATTGGAAGAAGTGATAGAATCTATAGATAGATAGGAGTTAGACCCGTGGAAAATACGTTCTTATATTTATCTACAGTGACAGCGTTTTTGATTGTCCTGATTTTAAGCCCTATCCTGATCCCTATGCTAAAACAGTTCAAATTTGGGCAGAATGTGCGGGATGACGGGCCGGAATCCCATCTCAAAAAACAGGGAACGCCGACCATGGGCGGTATTATGATGATCATTGCGATCATTATAGGATCTATTTCTTATTCCGGATGGGATTTGAAAGTGTTGACCCTGGTTTTGGCGGTGACGTTGTACGGTATCATCGGATTTGCGGATGACTACATAAAAGTAAGGTTTAAACGGTCTTTGGGATTGACGGCAAAACAGAAGCTGATCGGTCAGTTCGCGTTTGGCTTGATCGTTACGCTGGCAGTTTATTTCCTTTTGGGAAAAGATACCAAAATGCTTTTGCCGTTTGTGCAGAAGGAAGTGGATCTGTCCTATTTATGGATTCCGTTTGGTGTTTTTATCATGATGGCCGCCACCAATGCCGTAAATCTGACAGACGGACTGGACGGATTGGCTTCCAGCGTTTGTTTGGTTTTGGGTGTTTTTTATTCCTTTTATGTGATCCGATCCGGCGCGGGAGAATTATCTATCTTCAGCGGCGCTTTGGCAGGCGCCACATTGGGATTTTTGGTATTCAATCATTATCCCGCAAAAGTCTTTATGGGAGATACCGGTTCTTTGGCTTTGGGAGCAGGACTGGGAGCATTGTCTTTGATGACGAAAACAGCCCTGTTTTTACCTTTTATCGGCATTATTATCGTAGCGGAAACAGTATCTGTCATGATCCAGGTAGCCAGCTTTAAAATGACCGGAAAACGGGTCTTTAAGATGGCACCGCTTCACCATCATTTTGAACTTTCCGGGTGGAGCGAAGTGAAGGTGTGCCTGGTGTTTGCTTTGATTACTGTTTTGGCGTGCGTTTTAGTCTATATCTTTTAGAAGGGGATTTAAATGGAAATAATGGGTAGAAACTGTTTGGTGATCGGAATGGCAAAAAGCGGTATTTCCGCCGCAAAATTTTTGGCGGCGAAAGGCGCTGGGGTGTCGATTTCCGACAACAAATCAAAATCGGATTTAGAAGAGCAAATCAAAGAATGCGAACAAAACGGGATCAAAGTGATCGCGGGGAAACAAGACCCTTCTTTGCTCGAAGGGATCGATCTTGTTGTGGTGAGCCCCGGTGTGCCTTTGGATATTCCTATTTTAGTCAAAGCAAAAGAAGAGAACATTCCGATCGTGGGAGAGATCGAACTGGCTTCTCGTTTTACGACAAAACCGATCGTGGCGATCACGGGAACCAATGGAAAAACGACCACGACATCGTTGACAGATCATATTTTAAAAAGAAAATACCAGACTGCTATGGCGGGAAATATCGGCTTCCCGTTCATTGATTTTGTGACAGACGAAACAGTGGAAGCTTTTGTGCTGGAATTAAGCAGTTTTCAGCTGGAAACGGTGTATGACTTTAAACCGCATATCGCGGCGATTTTAAATATTACACCGGATCATATCATTCGGCATAAAACCATGGAAAATTATATACATTGTAAAAAAGAAATCTTTAAAAACCAGGGAAAAGACGACTTTTTGGTCCTCAATAAAAAGGATGAGGTCACACGGGCGTTTTTGCCTGAAATAAAAACAAATATCGTCCTTTTTGACAGCGATAAGCCCTTGGAAGAGGGAGAAGTAGGGACTTTTGTTCTGGATGGAAAAGTCGTATTCCAAGATCAAACAGGGGTTTGCCATACCTTATGTGATGTAGAAGATATCCGGATCAAAGGGAAACATAATTTGGAAAATGTGCTGGCTGCCGGCGCGATGGCGTATTTGTTCGGTATAAAGCCGGAAGAGATCAAAGAAGGGATCCGCACATTTGAAGGTGTGGAACATCGGCTGGAAGTTTTTGCGACGATCCGTGATATTACTTTTATCAATGATTCCAAAGGCACCAATCCGGATGCTTCCATCAAAGCTTTGGAAGCCATGGATCGGCCTACTGTTCTGATTTTGGGCGGCTATGACAAAGGAAATGAATTCGATGAATTTGTAACGCATTTTAAGGATGTTGTAAAATCCGTGATCCTCTTGGGAGAAACCCGGCATAAAATCGAAAAAGCTATATTGGATGCCGGTTTAAAGATCAAGATCTCCATGGCGAAAGACCTTGCCGAGGTGGTGAAGATCGCTTATCGGGAAGCCAAACCGGGAGACGCGGTGCTTTTATCGCCCGCCTGCGCCAGCTGGGATATGTTTGACAGCTATGAGCAAAGAGGGGATCTGTTTAAAAAATATGTGAGAGAATTTGAGGGGGTGAAGGAATGAAAGAAAAAGGGGAGATCGATTTTACGCTGCTCTTAACGGTATGCGCTCTGCTTTGCGTAGGTCTCCTGATGATTTACAGTGCAAGTTCAGTCACTTCACTCATCAAGTATAATGACAGTTTTCATTTTTTAAAGAAACAATTACAAGGGATCGGCCTTGGGATCGTGGCGTTGGTCTTTTTTGCCAACTTCAATTACAGGAAGTTTGAAAAATTGGCTGTGCCGATGATCATTGTTGGGATATTATTGCTGGCAGCAGTTTTTATACCCGGTATAGGGCTGGAAAGAAACGGGGCCACCAGATGGATCAATGCCAGATTTACCACCTTTCAGCCTTCGGAATTGGCAAAGTTGGCTTTGGTCATCTATATGTCTTTCAGTATTGCCAGAAAAAAGGATGCAAT
>JAEEYS010000038.1 GCA_016288255.1 Bacillota bacterium | reverse complement strand
GATATTTTTTCCCAAAGCGTTGCCCTTAAAAAGAGATTCGCTGGCCAGATCATGGGCCAGATCTTCATAGGAATCTTCATACATTTTGTATTCTTCCAAAACAACTTTCTTTTCGCTCTTGATATCCGATTCCGCAAAAAGAGGATGTAAGACCATATCCGTTAAAATATCCAAAGCCAGATCCGTATGTTCGCTTAACGTTTTGGTATAAAAACAGGTGAATTCTTTGGAAGTAAAGGCGTTCATATAGCCTCCCACCTGCTCAATGGATTCTGCGATCTCTCTGGAAGTCCGATTCGTGGTGCCTTTAAACAGCATGTGCTCGATCATATGGGACATGCCGGCTTCTTCTCCCACTTCATAGCGGGATCCGTTTTTGACCCATATCCCCAAAGTAACGGAATAAACGGAAGGCACTTCTTCAAAGGCAATGGTCAGTCCATTGTCCAGTTTTTCATAGGTATACATATCTTTTTCCTCGCTTTATTCGTAATAATGGAAATATTCTTTTCCGTGTCTGGAATACACTCTCAAGATCTTTGCGTTGGCGCAGGGTCTCCTGATACCGATCTCGCAAATATCTCCTATCTGTATCTTGTCCTTGTAAGGCGTCGCGTCAAAAATCGTCTGCTGGATCGACATATTGTCAATGATCTCAAAGGCTTGTCCATTGACCTTTAGGGTGTCCACTCTTTTTCCCAAAAATTTAGCGAAAAGACTTCCCACACCCTTTGTCAATGTCGAAAAATTCGGTACGGTATCCACAGGTTTTGCCATGAACCCGTCCGCGGTCCCAACGGGAATCACGCCGATCACCATATCTTTTTTGGCTTTATACCGTCTTCCGTATCCTACAGTTTGTCCTTTTTCCACCCGTTTTAAAACCACTACCTTAGTCCGTACTTTCCACGGGTTGACGATTTTCATGGGCAATTCCTTTTTATAGGGATTCATCCCATAAAGAAGGTTCCCCATTCTCACCATATCCAAATGCGCTTCCGGATATAACAGCGCCCCTTCGCTGTTGCAAACATGTTTTAAAGGAATCTCGATATTCGCTTCCTCCAGCTGCTTCAATACGGATAAAAACCGCTTGATCTGCAGTCTGCTGAAAGCTTCGTCTCCCACAGCGGAAGCAAAATGCGTAAAAATCCCTTCTACACACAAGTTTTCCAAAGCCATGACTTCTTTGACGAATTGATACGCTTCTTCATAAGAGATCCCATAGCGCCGCAGTCCCGTATCCACTTTGATGTGGACTTTGACTGTTTTATTCTTTTCTTTTGCCGTTTTGGAAAGCGCTTCTGCCATTTCCTTTGTCGCGACAGTCTGCGTCAAATCATGTTCCACGATCCATTTTGATTGTTCCGGAACAGCCTCTCCCATGACCAAAATAGGCAGAGAGATGCCTCCTTCCCGCAGTTCCAAAGCTTCTTCCACGTGGGTCACGCCCAAATAGTCCACTTTACCCGATTCTTCCGCTACCTTAGAAACGGATAAAGCGCCGCTCCCGTATCCGTTGGCTTTTACCACAAAAAGAAGTTTTTTCCCGTTCAACCATGCCTTTACAGAGCTCATGTTCTCTTCCAGCTCGTCCAGATTCATTTCGATCCACGTATTTGCTCTATCCATTTTGATTCCGCTCCATCGATTTTGCCTTTGTTTATTGAAAGGCGTTTTATTTTATTCTTTCAATTCTTCTATCACGTCAGAAACGGACACAAAAGCATACCCCTGCCGTTTTAAGCTCTCCGCCAAAACGGGCAAGGCTTCCACCATATCTTTCGTGGGGTGCATCAAAATGATCGCCCCGTTTTCTGCTTTTGCCGTAATCTTTTTTATGATCGCATCCGCGCCGGGATGTTTCCAGTCCACTGTATCCAAAGTCCACATGATCGTGCGGTAACCCAGATCCTCCGCCGCATCGACGGTCGCCTGACAATAAGCGCCCGAAGGCGGCGCAAAAAGAGTCATTTTGATATTGGCAATCTCGTAGACCGTTTCCTCTGTTTTTATGATCTCTTCTTTGTTTTCCTCATAAGAAAGCTTGCTTTGATCTTTGTGAGAGTAGCCGTGATTGGCCAGAACATGACCTCTCTGCAGCAATTCCTTTACCGTTTCGGGATGATTCGCCGCCCATCTGCCTTCCAAAAAGAATGTAAACACGATATCCTGTTCATCCGCGATATCCAAAAGCGCCGGAAGATATTCTTCTCCCCAAGCGATATTGCAGGAAAACGCTATTTCTTTCTTCTCCTTTGTTCCCTGATAAATCACTCTGGGGTCAAAGGAAGAAGCCACATCCTCTACGCTAAAGCCCCGCCAATATAAAAAGCTAAAAAACAGCACACAAAAAGCACAGAAAAGCAAGAAACTTTTCTTTATTCTAACTACTCGAAACAAGGGTAACCGCCTCCTGAAATATCTCTTTATTTCAGTCTATTCTACCCTCATAGAAAACATTCTGCTATAGAAAGAAAAGTCGTATCCCTTAAGTATACGACTTTCACCTTCATGCTTATTCTTCTGCTTCTTTTGCTTTACTTGCCGCTTCCAGGATTTCTTTTCTGGAAAGATTGATTCTTCCCTGGTTATCGATTTCCGTTACTTTGACTAAGATTTCGTCTCCCACGCTGACGACATCTTCTACTTTCGCCACTCGTTTGGTATCCAGCTTGGAGATATGCACTAAGCCTTCTTTGCCCGGCAGGATCTCTACGAAAGCACCGAAGTTCATGATTCTTGTTACTTTCCCCATATAGATCTCCCCTGCCTGTACTTCTTTGGTATAGCTTTCTACCATTTTCAGCGCAGCCTGCGCGTTTTCCAAGTTCGGCGAAGCGATCAAGATCGTGCCGTCATCTTCAATATCAATAGTGACATTGGTTTCCGCGATGATCTTATTGATGATCTTGCCGCCCGGCCCGATCACGTCTCTGATCTTGTCTACCGGGATCACTGTTTTGATGATTCTAGGCGCATACGGTGACAATTCTTTGTTCGGTTCCGGGATCGCTTCCAGCATTTTGCCCATAATAAACATGCGGCCTTCTTTTGCCTGCGCCAAAGCGTTCTTTAAGATCGTTCTGTCGATCCCCGCGATCTTGATGTCCATCTGCACTGCGGTGATACCTTTTTCCGTACCGGAAACTTTAAAGTCCATATCGCCAAAGAAATCTTCCAATCCCTGAATATCCGAGAGAATGAGCACATCGTCTTCTTCCTTGATAAGGCCCATAGCGATACCGGATACAGGCCGTTTGATCGGCACCCCTGCCTGCATCAAAGCCAAAGTACTGCCGCAAACGCTGCCCATGG
>JAEEYS010000037.1 GCA_016288255.1 Bacillota bacterium | reverse complement strand
TTTATCAAATTAAAAAACGTATGAATAGAACAAGAAAAGGAAGCGCTCTATGTTAGATCAGGAAAAAATTATAGAATTCATGACTTCACCAAACTACAAACCCATGCAGCTCAAGGAACTGCTTCAGGCTATGGAACTTTCCGGAAAGGAAGCAGGACTTTTAGACAGCTTGATCCAAGAAATGGAAAAAGAAGGAAAGATCATCTTGACCAAAAAAGGAAAGATCGGGTTATTGGAACAGATGAACCTCGTTGCCGGCACGATTTTAATGAATCAAAAAGGATTTGGATTTTTGCGTCCGGATGACGCGGGTACCAGTGATGTTTTTATTCCCAAAGACAGCTTAAACACTGCCATGCACCAGGATAGAGTCATTGTCCGCTATGTGAGAAAAGCAGAAGACGGTTATAAAGCGGAAGGAGAAGTGATCCGTATCTTAAGGCGCGCCAACCCAAAAGTCGTGGGTGTGATCGAAATCTCCAAAAACCACGCTTTTTTGATCCCGCAGGATCTTAAGATCGTCAATGACATCTACATTCCCAAAAAATATATCGGCGGCGCCAAAAACGGCCAGGTAGCGGTGGCAGAGATCATAAAATGGCCTGACGACACAAGAAATGCGGAAGGAAAGATCATTGAAGTCTTAGGAGAATTGACCGATCCCGGCATCGATATGGAAATGATCATCCGCAAATTTAATTTACGGCAGGCTTTTCCGCCTCCTGTGGAAGCGGAGGCAGATCAAATTCCTTCTTCTGTGGAAGAAAAAATGCTGAAAGACCGTCTGGATCTAAGGGATCATACCATCATCACCATCGACGGCGCGGACGCCAAAGATCTGGACGACGCGGTAGAAGTCAAAAAACTGGAAAACGGCCATTATGAATTGGGCGTCCATATTGCCGATGTGAGTTATTATGTCACCGAAAACAGTGCACTGGACAAAGAAGCCCGGCTTCGTGGCACCAGTGTGTATTTGGTAGACCGTGTTTTACCCATGCTCCCCAAAAGTTTGTCCAACGGTATCTGCAGCCTAAATCCCGCGGTGGATCGTCTGACCATGAGCTGTATCATGGAGATCGATCCAAACGGTAAAGTATTGAAATATCAGATCGCCCCTTCCGTGATCTGTACCGCAAAACGGATGACCTACGACCATGTGAACCAAATTTTAGAGGGAAACGATCCTTCTTTTCAGGCAGAAGAACCGAAAATCGCTTCCATGTTAAAAGAGATGGAAGAATTGCAGCACATTTTATGGCAAAAACGAGTGAACCGCGGTATGATCGATTTTGATCTGCCGGAAGTCAAAGTGATATTAGACGAAAAAGGAAAACCAACGGAGATCAAGCCCGTAGAACGAAAGATCGGTGAACGGATCATAGAAGAATTTATGCTGGTCGCCAACGAGACCGTATCGGAGCATCTTTATTGGCTGAATGTTCCAAGCCTTTATCGGGTGCACGAGGAACCGGATATGGATACCATACAGGATCTCAATGATTTTATCCATAATTTGGGATATTCCATCAAAGGCGCCGGCGGTGACAGTGTTCATCCCAAAGCCATTCAAGCTGTTTTGGATCAGATCAAAGGCAAGCCGGAAGAGCGGGCTGTCAGCACCATTATCCTTCGTTCTTTAAAAAAGGCGCGGTATACTCACGAAATGCTGGGGCATTTTGCTTTGTCCGTAAAATATTATACGCATTTTACCTCTCCTATCAGGCGTTACCCGGACTTGATGATCCACAGGCTGCTACGTTTGACCGCCGAAAAGAAAATGGAAGGCAACACTTTGCAATATTACGAAAAAGTGGTGCCGGAAGTCGGGGTTTCCTCTTCTTTAAGAGAACGAACGGCGGAAGATGCGGAACGGGACAGTGTGGATCTCAAAAAAGCGGAATATATGCAGGATAAGATCGGCGAAACCTTTGAAGGCACCGTATCGGGGATCACTTCCTACGGATTTTATGTGGAACTGCCCAATCAGGTGGAAGGATTGGTGCGTATCAGTTCTTTGGAAGATGATTATTATCAATTTATTGAAAAAAGTTACCTGCTTCAGGGAGAACGGAGCAAAAAACAAATCAAGCTGGGCCATCCCGTAAAAGTGAAAGTCGTCAATGTGAATTTAATGATGCGGACCATTGATTTTGAAATTGTCGAGTCGTAATGCTTTTGGTATAATAAAAGCAGTACCCTTTTCTGTGTCGTTATCATAAAGCAGAATCAAAAAGAATCAAGTAAAAGGCGGATAAACTATGGAAGAAAACAAATATATTATCGGTAGTTTTTGGACATCCAAACAGCGACAGGGCAACTCCATCCATGAGGTTTCTTATCGTGCCTGCTTTAAACCGGAATTGCCTCACTATTTTATCGAACGGTTCAGTGAACCGGGGCAGATCGTTTATGACCCCTTTGGAGGGCGAGGCACTACAGCGGTAGAGGCCTCCTTGATGCATCGGCCTTTTATTATCAATGATCTCAATCCGCTGACGGAGATCTTGACAAGGCCGCGTATCAATCCCCCTACCCTTGAAGAAATTTCCAAACGGTTATCTGAGATCGATGTGACGGATACCTCCGTTCTTTTGAATCAGGAAATAGACCTTTCCATGTTTTATAACCAAAAAACGTTGCAGGAGATTTTGAATCTGCGCCGTTACCTAAAAGAAAGAAAAGAATCCGGTACAGAAGATCAGATCGATAAATGGATCCGTATGGTGGCCACCAATCGGCTGACAGGCCATTCGAAAGGGTTTTTCTCTGTGTATACACTGCCTCCCAATCAGGCTGTCACACCGGAAAAACAGATCCGGATCAATGAAAAATACCATAATAATTTATCTGTCTATAAAAATGTCAAAGACTTGATCTATCAAAAAAGCAAGTCTCTGTTAAAAGATTTTGATTATTCCAAAATCTATCCGGAAGGGGTTTATTTGGAAGAACAGGCCGATCATACGCCCGCTATCAAAAGCGCCAGCGTCAAACTGATCGTTACCTCCCCTCCTTTTTTGGATGTGGTCAATTACGCGGAAGACAACTGGCTTCGGTTTTGGTTCAATCATATCGATAAAGACGCTTTTAAAAACACAGCCTCTGCTTTTCAATCTTTGCAAAAATGGAAAGATTATATGGTTTTGGTCTTCCGGGAATTTGATCGTATTTTGCTGCCGGAAGGTTATGTCGCCTTTGAAGTGGGTGAGATCCGCAAAGGGCAAATCAAACTGGATGAAGTCATTATCGAAGTGGCGGAACAAACCGGGTTTGAGATCGAGAATGTATATGTCAATCAGCAGACCTTTACCAAAACTTCTAACATTTGGGGGATCAAGAACAATACCGGCGGTACCAATACCAACCGTATCGTTCTCATGAAAAAGAAAGGACAAAAGAAGCAAAAATCACTTAAGGAACCCACAAAACAGCAAGAAACGCAGACGGCGCTGGTACAAAGCGTCATGGATGCCGTAGAGATGGGTACCGTCAAAGATATCTCTTATCAAACAGTTGTTGAGATGCTCAGCGGGTATAAAGTGCTTCCTTTTGACAAAAATAAAAAAGACTGCAGACGGATTTTGGAAACCCTCGTCAGCGCCGGAAAATACACGATAGGATATATCAACCGATTCGAAGGCGCCTTTAAGGCAGGAACGCGTATCAATGAGATCGGCAATGCCATTGAACCTATTATGATAGAGGGGATCCGGCAGTTCTCTGAAAACGCCAAAGCGGACAGAGCAAAAACACAAGACGGACAGAAAAAAAACAGCGGTTATCCGGATATTGAAGCCAGTATCGACGATATCCCCTTTTATGTAGAATGTAAAACTTACCATGAAGCAAATGCCGCTTCTTCTCTCAGAAGTTTTTATCTGCAGCCTTGCGCCAGAAATAAATTCAAGGTGGCCAAAGATGCTTACCATATGCTGATCGCCATTAACATGGAACAGACTCAAAAAGGATATCAAGCTTGTTCTTTTAAGATCATCGCTTTAGATCAAATCTCACTCAATATGAAGCCGGAATTCAATACCAACAACAAGAGATTATATGCCAAAGAGCGGATCTTATGGGATGATGCGGAACAGAAATAAATATTGTCAAAACTGTCCGCACCGTATCGTTTTTTATGATTTACAGATTCTAAAATAAAGGAGGGCTCCCTGTGAATACGGAAATCAGAGAAATCGCCAACAACAAAAAAGCATATTTTGAGTATTTTATAGAAGAAAAATATGAAGCCGGGATCGCTCTGACCGGAACGGAAGTCAAATCTATCCGCGCAGGTAAGATCAATATTCGTGATGCCTATGCTTTTATTGAAGATGGTGAAATCTATTTGGAACATGCTCATATCAGTCCTTATGAACAAGGAAATATTTTTAACGTGGACCCTTTGCGGCGCAGAAAATTATTGATGCACAAAAAAGAGATCCATAAGCTTTACAGCAAAGTAAAAGAAAAAGGATATTCCATCGCTGTGCTTCGCGTTTATTTTAAGGGTTCCAACATCAAAGTAGAGATCGGTTTGGCCAAGGGGAAAAAGCTTCATGACAAACGGGACGATATCGCCAAAAAAGATGCCAAACGGCAAATGGACAGAGTCATGAAGGACAGAAACCATTATTAAGGAAATAACTCAAAAAAATTTTTTAAGCTGACCGCAATTGACATAAAAAGGCACTTGCAACCTGCTCCAAATGTGATA
>JAEEYS010000036.1 GCA_016288255.1 Bacillota bacterium | reverse complement strand
CGGTATTGGCGGCTGGCTGGACAATCATATTTTTTTCAAGTTGATGGAAAGCGGCGATTGTCATACAACAAATCGAAAAGGTATCGAAAAAATGATGAAAAAGATCGGCTTTACGATCATGGTATCAAGACAGATCAAAGGTCTCGTGTATACAGTCACCGGAAGAAAAGAATGACAGAGAGAAAAGGAGAGTAAAAATGAAACCTGATTATAAAAACTGGATGCCAAAAGGCATGATCTATTTGACTTTTTGCGGAACGATCTTGTTTTTGACACTGTTTCTTGTATGCGGCCTGACGGAGATCGCGCAAGGGACGCTAAGGACCGCTTTGTTGATCCTCTTTTTTGCCGCGGCGGTCATCTGCGGTGCTGTGATGCTTTGGATGGTAATGATGTATCGCGCTTTTTCCTATAACGGCAAACGGCAGATGTCACGGCAGATCATTGAAGGTACAGCGGATTATATCACGATCCCTGACGGCGGCAAGGGCCTTGACGTGGGCTGTGGCAGCGGAGCTTTGGCGATTGCCTGCGCAAAGCGCAATCCCAATGCAAGGATCGTCGGGGTGGATCGTTGGGGCAAGGAATACGCTTCTTTCAACCGATCGCTTTGCGAGAAAAATGCCCAAGCGGAAGGGGTAAAAAATGTCCTGTTTACGCAAGGGGATGCCAATAAACTGGATTTTGCCGATGAGACCTTTGACGCAGTGATGAGCAACTATGTTTATCATAATATCCCAAGCCGTGATCGGCAGGAGATCCTGCTTGAAACGTTGCGTGTGCTGAAAAAAGGCGGAACGTTTGCGATCCACGATATTTTCTCAAAATCCAAATACGGCGACATGCAGGCGTTTATGAAAAGACTGTATGGCATGGGGTATGAAAAAGTGGAATTGATCGATACGACAAAAGGAAAATTCATGTCAAAAGGGGAAGCGTTTTGGATGGAGCTTTCCGGCTCAGCCCTGTTGGTAGGAAAAAAATAAGAGGCGTCATAAAGCCGGATAAAGATTTGGAAACACAAGAGAATACAGGGAAGGTATGTTATGCGCTTTGATTGGGGTATCTGAGGGATGCGCCGTTTTGGATAACTTGATTTTTCTGACATGCGTGCTATTGGAACAAAGAGGATCATCATGACGGACAAAATAAAGCCGTGACGGATAGAGGGCAGAGTCCTCTTCTTTTTGGGAATTAAGTTAGTCAAAACTAACTATATAGTGATGTAGATTTCTGTTTAGGGAGGGATTTATATGGAAAAAAACAAGCAAAAAAAACCGTCTGCACTCGGACGGCTGATGGCGTATGCGGGAGGACGAAAATATCTTACATATCTTTCTCTCGTGCTGTCCTTTGTCAGCTCTCTTGTAGGGCTGTTGCCTTTCGTTTATCTTTTTGCCATGATCAAAGAGGTGATCGAAGTCGCGCCTTATTTTGAAAATGCCGTTGGCATTGTACACAACGGGATCATGGCAGTCCTTTTTTCAGTTGCCGCTATTGTGATCTATTTTGGCGCGCTGATGTGCTCTCATGTGACAGCCTTTGGAATCGGAAGCAATATCAAGAGGGCGCTGCTTTTGCATATTACGAAGCTGCCTCTCGGGTTTTCCGAGCAGATGGGCAGCGGACGGATCAGAAGTATCATCAACGATTCAAGTATTGCCGCTGAGACCTATTTGGCGCATAATCTGCCGGATATGGCGGGGGCGGTGGCAACGCCTCTTGGACTGATGATACTGATGTTTTTTGTGGACTGGAGATTTGGACTGATCTCGCTGATCCCGATCCTGCTCGCGTTTGCTTGTATGTTTAAGATGATCGGCCCTGCGATGCAGGATGATATGCGATTATACAACAACGCGCTGGAGGATATGAACAACGAGGCGGTGGAATATGTCCGCGGGATCCCGGTGGTCAAGGCCTTTGGACAAACAGTGCATTCCTTTTCTCGTTTTAAGGCTTCTATTGATAATTACCATAAGTTCTGCGTTTCTTATACCAAGAGGATGCGGCAGCCGATGCTGTTTTTTACGATGTTCATCAACAGCGCTTTTGCGTTTCTGATCGCATTCGTTCTGATCATGACGAAAGGCGGGGAACAGATTACCGCGCAGATCGTTTTGAACTTTATTTTTTATGTGATCGTTACGCCGGTCATTACGACGACCATGAACCGCATCATGTTTATGAGTGAAGGCGCCATGAATGTGAACGACGCATTTGTGCGAATTGATTCGATTTTGGATTTAAAGCCCTTTGATGTGCCGAAAAAAATAGAGATTCCCGCTGACAATACGGTGGAATTTGACGGTGTCACCTTCCGATATAGTGAGGACGCAGCGCCTGCCTTAGATCATATTTCTTTTAAGGCGGGGGCAGGGAAGACCGTTGCTCTCGTTGGACCGTCTGGCGGAGGGAAAACCACGGCGGCAAGTTTGATCTCACGGTTTTTTGATGTGCAGGAAGGAGCGGTAAAAATCGGCGGCGTGGATGTGCGGAACATGGAAAAAGAGAAGCTGATGAATATGGTTTCTTATGTTTTTCAGGATAGTAAGCTTTTAAAAAAGAGTGTGCTTGAAAATGTGCGGCTCGGAAGACCCGATGCGACGGAAGCCGAAGTTATGGAAGCGCTGCACAAAGCCCAGTGTGATGAGATCCTTGAAAAGCTGACGGATGGGATCCATACCGTGATCGGAGCAGACGGCGTTTATCTTTCCGGGGGAGAGATGCAGCGCATCGCTATTGCCCGGGCGATTTTAAAAGATGCGCCGGTGGTGGTGCTTGACGAGGCAACAGCCTTTGCCGATCCCGAAAATGAATATCTTGTGCAAAAATCTTTTGCTGAATTGGCAAAAGGGAAAACGGTCATTATGATCGCCCACAGGCTTTCGACTGTCAAAAACGCGGATGAGATCATAGTATTTGATAACGGACACATAGCGGAGCGGGGAAAACATGATGCTTTGATCTCTTTGGGGGGCCTTTACAAAAAGATGTGGGACGATTATCAATCCTCTGTAATGTGGAAGGTGGGTGAAAACAATGCTTGAAAAGATCATGAGAAAATACGCCATGAGCCGGCAGGGAGCAAAAGAATTTTTGCTTTCGATCGCGGCGTGCGTACTGCACAATCTATCACTGATGTTTCCGGTGGGACTTCTCTATTATATGGTCGGAGATTTGCTTGACGGTGAACTTTTGGGCGGCAGGATCGTATTTTATGTTGTTGGGATAGCCGCTTCGCTGATCTTGATCTATGTTACACAGTTCTGGCAGTATAACGCTACATTCTTTTCCACTTACAAAGAATCCGGCGCAAGGCGGATCACGCTGGCGGAAACGCTGCGCAAACTGCCGCTTTCCTTTTTTGGGAAAAAAGATCTGTCGGACCTGACTGCCACGATTCTCAATGACTGCACGGTTATTGAGCATACTTTTTCACATCAGGCGGGACAATTTTATGGTTCGATCATTTCCACTGTCATGATTGCTGTATCTCTGTTCTTTTTTGACTGGAGAATGGCATTGGCGTCGGTATGGGTCCTTCCCGTATCACTTCTTGCCGTTATCCTCTCCAAAAAGGTGCAAAATCGATTCAATAAACGTAAAAATGATGTTCGTATTCGGCTGGAAGACGGTTTGCAGCAGGATATTGAAGCATTGCGAGACCTGAAAAGCAATAACAGCGAACAGCGTATCATAGACGAGCTGGAAGCTGATATTAAGGATTATGAGAAAAAATCGATTGCCGCGGAGCTGGGTGTGGCGGCTTTTATCGTTCCCGCCCAGATGTTTTTAAAAATCGGTATTGCTACCACTGCGCTGGTGGGCAGTATGCTGCTCATCAAAGAGGGCGCGGGATTTTTGATGACCTTTTTTATGTTCTTGCTGGTCGTTTCCCGCATTTATGAGCCGATGGCGGGAACTTTGATCAATCTGGGCGCTATGAATGCGATGCAAGTCAATATCGACCGTACAAATGCCATGAACGATACGCCGAAACAAGAAGGAAGCACTGACTTTTCACCGGAAAACTGTGATATTGAATTCAAAAATGTCGGATTTTCCTATCATGACGGCGAAGCGGTTCTGCGCAATGTCTCTTTTATTGCGCGGCAGGGCGAGGTGACGGCATTGATCGGGCCTTCCGGAGGAGGAAAGACTACTGTATCCCGCTTGGCAGCAAGATTTTGGGATGTGGCATCGGGAACAGTCACTTTTGGAGGCAGGGATATTGCAAAGATCGATCCGGAGACGCTGCTTTCAGAGTATTCTATCGTATTTCAGGACGTGACGCTGTTTAATAACACTGTCAAAGAGAATATTCGTGTTGGCAGGACAGACGCTGCCGACGAGGAAATTTTTGCGGCGGCAAAGCTCGCTAACTGCGATGAGTTTGTATCCCGCCTTCCGAACGGATATGATACTGTGATCGGTGAGAACGGCAGTGAGCTTTCGGGCGGAGAACGGCAGCGTATTTCGATTGCCAGAGCTTTTTTGAAGGATGCGCCGGTCATACTGCTGGATGAGGCTACGGCTTCTCTTGATGCGGAAAACGAAACAGTCATCCAGGCAGCGATCTCACGGCTGATCCGAAACAAAACGGTGCTGATCATTGCGCACCGTATGCGTACCGTTTCCGGCGCGGATAAGATCGTGGTATTAAAAGACGGCGTTGTCGCAGAGGAGGGTTCGCCGGAAGAGCTCTTGAAACAGGACGGCATTTTTGCCGGAATGCTCAAAATGCAGACAGAAGCGCAAAACTGGAGGATCG
>JAEEYS010000035.1 GCA_016288255.1 Bacillota bacterium | reverse complement strand
TTCCTAGAATCAGTCTTTCATCTGTTACCAGATACAACCGTAATATATTGTTGTCCATTTTATCTTTCTCTCCGTTTTGCTTTTTCTTCACATGATCCGCATGGATTTTACTAAACTTATTTCTTTTACTGTTTATAAGTATATCATGATTTTAAAAGAGAAACTACACTTTCCCTCTTCTCAGGAAAAATTCCGGATGCCTTTAAAACGCAGCATCCCTTGTTCTAAAAATATTTTTAAAAATTTTTTCATTTTTTTAAATTTCACAATAATTTAACAATTTCATCACCATTTCATCACAATCGGCCCCTATACTGAAAACTGTAAGAAGCAATTACAGAAGTTCAGCTCCGCCACCAGCTGACCGAAGTAAATATAAAAACCAAATACGAATACATAGTAAACAACACAAAGTTGATACTTGTTTTTACCTCCTTTTTTAAATAAAACGCAGCCCAAGGGTGCGTTTTATTTTGTTTCAAATGAAACTTTGATATTTTCACGCAACTTTCCGCCGATACGGCTCCTCTCTATGGAAAAATCCAACAGGAAGCGGTATAATGAGTTCACCGATGTTTAGATCACACATATCCAAAAATACCGGAAAGGAGCTTTTTTATGAAAATCATTGATTCCCGCTGCAGACCCAACACCCCTGAATTTATGGCTATGTATAACAAGCCCGCCAATGCCGGCACTTGGAAAAAATTCGGCTATCCCTGTCCTCCCGATGTATCTCTTGATACTTTTTTAGACAATCTGGATAAAGCCGGTATCTACAAAGGTATTTTTTTAGGCCGTCAAGTCTATCAGCCCGACGGCGTGACCATGGTCAAAGGCGTTACCAATGACTATGTCAAACAATGTGTCGACAACTCTCACGGCAAACTGGTGGGTGTAGCCGGTGTGGATCCTTTGCATACCGATGCCGCCGCCGAGCTGGACCGTGCTGTTAACGAACTGGGTCTAAAAGGCGTTTCCATCGATCTGGATACCTTCTCTGTGTATCCTCAGGATCGTATCCTGTTTCCCATTTTTGACAAAGCGCAAAAACTGGGTGTAGCTGTTTCTTTTACCATGGGCCCGTTGGTGGGGCGCTTTTCCCATCCCGATTATATCGACATCGTTGCCGGCGAATTTCCTGACCTGCGTATTTTGTGCTCTCACGGCTGCTATCCGCAGGTAACGGAATTTATCGGCCTGGCTTACCGCTGTGACAACGTTTGGCTGGAAGCTTCCATCTATGAATTTCTGCCCGGCGCTACGCCTATTATCGAGGCTGCCAACGGCTTTTTAAGCGACAAGATCGTTTACGGTTCCGCATTTCCTTTCAATCCGATCGAGATCATCGATACTTTTAAGAAATTCCCTATCAGCGAAGAAAATATGGAAAAGGTTCTCTATAAGAACGTTTGCGATGTTTACAAGATCGACTGACATACGGGAATATCAAAATCCAACATTCGGAGGCACAACATGATATTTGAAAAAGCAGACACAAATGACATCGCGGCTTTGGTCGCGCTAAGAAAAAAATATTTATTGGAGGATTACGGCGAGATCCCTTCGGATAAGCTAACCTTGATCTTAGATACGCTTCCCGCCTATTTTACCGGTCACCTGAACAAAGATTTATTTGCTTTCGTGTGCAGAGATATCGATCATATCGTCGGCTGCTGTTTTCTGTATATTTCGGAAAAACCCGCAAATCCTACTTTTATCAACGGAAAAACAGGGACCGTCTTGAATGTATATATCAGCCCTGAATACAGGAAACGGGGCATTGCGGAAGAGCTGATGAAAATACTATTGTCTGAAGCGAAAAACTTGAAACTTGATTTTGTAGAGCTGAAATCTACGGATCCCGGCTATAAGCTGTACAAATCCCTCGGATTTGAAGATGTTTTATCAAGATATCATCCTATGAAATATGTCATTGACGGCCGAAATCAATCCTGACGGATCCGTCTAAGGTAACTACAGGTTTCGTATCAGCAAGAGTTTATCCGGATAAACCATTGAAATGATCGTTTTGATTGATTATACTTGCAAGTCCATTTCTCAAAAAAACGCCCGCGGAAAATTCGATTCCTCGGGCGTTTTCGATTCGTTCTTACGATTCTCAACAAAAATTTTTATTTATTTCGGTTCGATGTAATTTTTATAATCATGGATGTTTTTGTGTCCTCTTTCCAAAGCGGTGAGTCCCGTTCTGGCGATTTCTATGACGCCATAGGGTTCCAGCAGGTTCAAGAAGCTATTGGTTTTTTTCGAGTCCCCCGTGATCTCCACTACCAAACATTCATGGGACAGATCGATGATCCTGCCCCGAAATACATTGACGATCTCCATAATGGCTCCTCTGTTTTCCTGGGTGGAATTTACTTTGATCAGCATCAGTTCCCGAAAAACAGCCCGATCATCCGGTAAATGGACCACTTTTTTGACGTCCACCAGTTTAGAAAGCTGCATGGTGATTTGATTGAGTGTATAATCATCTCCGGTCACCACGATCGTTACTCTGGAAAAATCCTTATTTTCCGTTTCACCTACCGATAAGCTGTCGATATTGAATCCTCTTCGGCTAAACAGGCTGGCAAGACGCATCAAAACACCCGGCTGGTTCCTGACATAGATCGATAAGGTATATCTTTGATTTTCCATGGTTTTCTCCTCCTACAGCCTTGTAATGATATCGTCTGCCGATTTCCCGCCGGGGATCATCGGAAGCACTGTCGTATCTTCAGAAATGATACAATCGATCAAGACCGGCACTTTGGATTGAAAAGCTTCTGAAAGAGCCGGTTCCAATTCTTCTTCTTTGGTCACGCGAAATCCTTTTGCGCCAAAGGCATCCGCCAATTTCACAAAATCGGTCTCTCTGTTCATGGTCGTCGCAAAATAATGTTCTCCAAAAAACATTTTTTGCAGCTGTCTTACCAGTCCCAAAGCGCCGTTATGGAAGATCAGCACCGTGATCGGCAATTTTTCCGTCACTGCTGTGGCTATTTCCGCCATATTCATATGGAAACTTCCGTCTCCCGTTACACAGACGACTTTTTTGGTCGGATTGGCGATCTTTGCTCCTATGGCTGCGCCAACGCCAAATCCCATCGTTCCCAGTCCGCCGGAAGTCAAAAAAGTCATAGGGCGGTTGACCCGATAATACTGCGCTGTCCACATTTGGTGCTGTCCTACGTCTGTCGTGACGATATCGTCATCCGACATCATATTTCTCAGGGTCGTGATGATCTGTTTGGGCGTTAGGCCGTATTGCAGGTTGTTGTCCTGGATCTCTTTATCCACATAGCT
>JAEEYS010000034.1 GCA_016288255.1 Bacillota bacterium | reverse complement strand
TACGTGTCATTTTTATAATAAAACTCTACCAGCGGCTTGTCCAGTCTGACGCCTTCCTCTAACCCCAGTCTTCTGACGATACTGCCGGTCAAAATATTTCTGACTACCACTTCCAGCGGAAAAATATCCAATTTTTTCACCAGCATATCTCTGTCGTTCAACTGTTCTACAAAATGGCTGTCTACGCCATGTGCTTTTATCATCTGAAACAACAGGGAAGAGATCCTGTTGTTCACAATCCCCTTGGATTCGATAACATCTTTTTTTGCGCCGTCGCCGGCAGTCGCGTCGTCTTTAAATTCTACAATATATAAATCTTCCCCTTCTGTTTGATAAACTTTTTTTGCTTTTCCTTCATACAAAAGGTTTCTTTTTTGTGCCAAGTTATTTGCCTTCTTTCATTTTTAGGTATCCGTCCACTCCGTTTTGCTGCAGCGTTCCATTTTTCTTGATAACGTCGCTTGCCATTTTTTCTTTATATTGTTTTAACCGTTCTTCTATGGCTGTATCGGATAACGCCAAGATCTGCGCTGCGAACAAAGCCGCGTTTTTGGCGCCGTTGATGGCCATAGTCGCAACCGGAATGCCGCCCGGCATTTGTACGATGGAATACAAGGAATCCACTCCGCTCAATGTGGACGTTTTGATCGGGATCCCGATCACCGGCAAGCTGGTATAAGCTGCTACCACGCCCGGTAAATGCGCTGCGCCTCCCGCTGCCGCAATAATCACTTTCAGTCCTCTTTTTGCTGCGCCTTCCGCAAATTTCTTGGTTTCTGCCGGTGTCCTGTGCGCGGAAGAGATCACTGCTTCATAGCCGATCTGAAGTTCTTCCAGCATATCTGTCGCACCTTTCACCACAGAAAGATCAGAATCGCTTCCCATAATAATACCTACTAATTTTTCCATTTAGCTCCCTCCTGATCTTATGATAAAATCCCTTTTGTTTTCTTTGAGTAAACGGGCCCTTATCAAAATTATATAAAATATTCTACTAATAGTATATAGGAAGCCAATTAAATTTTCAATAAATACCCGAACATTTTTATGTTTTTTTAAAAAAATGTTCGCTAATAGATTTTTCTTCCCTTTCTTGACTATCTTTCTTTTTTTGTTATGATAATAATATATGTACTTTGCTTGAAAAATAAGGGATTTTCGCGCTTTTAAAGAGTCTTTGAATGTAAGAAAGCGCCTCTTCTTTTCGTTTTACATGTATCAAATAAAAAACAGATAAAAATGTTCCGGGAGGAAATCAAATGGCAAAAGAAACAACACGTGAAGTGACTATGGATAAGATCGTGGCATTGACTAAAAACAGAGGGTATATTTTTCCGGGCTCCGACATATACGGCGGCTTGGCAAACAGCTGGGATTACGGCCCCCTTGGAGTAGAGCTGAAAAACAACATCAAACGGGCATGGTGGAAAAAATTCATTCAAGAATCTCCCTACAACGTAGGGCTTGATGCGGCAATTTTAATGAATCCGGAAACTTGGGTCGCTTCCGGCCACGTAGGCAATTTCAATGATCCGCTTCTGGACTGCAAAGAATGCAAATCCCGTTTTCGCGCGGACAAGCTGATCGAAGACGCCACGGGAGTGGATATGGACGGCGTTCCCTATGCGGAAATGAAAAAATTTATTGACGAACAGGGTATCAAATGCCCGGTCTGCGGCAAACAGAACTTTACAGACATTCGTCAATTCAATCTGATGTACAAAACATCCCAAGGAACCACGGAAGATTCCAAAAGCGACATTTATTTAAGACCGGAAACCGCACAGGGGATCTTTATCAACTTTAAAAACATTCAGAGAAGTTCCAGAAAAAAAGTGCCTTTCGGCATCGGCCAGATCGGTAAATCTTTTAGAAACGAGATCACACCGGGCAACTTTATTTTCCGGACCAGAGAATTTGAGCAAATGGAACTGGAATTCTTCTGCAAACCGGGCGAAGATCTGGAATGGTTTGACTACTGGAGAAGCTTCTGTTTCCAATTCTTATTGAGCTTGGGCTTAAGCGAAGACCGCCTGCGGATCAGGGATCACGAACCGGAAAAACTGTCCCATTACAGCAAAGCGACCAGCGATATCGAATACGCTTTCCCCTTCGGTTGGGGCGAACTTTGGGGCATCGCGGACAGGACCGATTACGATCTGACCCAGCACATGAATCATTCCGGCAAAGATCTGTATTATGTGGATCCTTTTACCAATGAAAAATACGTGCCTTACTGCATCGAACCTTCCGTCGGAACAGAACGGCTTTTGCTTGCGCTGCTTCTCAATGCTTACGAAGAAGAACAGATCGATGAAAAAGACACTCGTACGGTTTTACACCTGCATCCGGCTTTGGCGCCTATCAAAGTCGCCGTTTTGCCTTTGGTGAAAAAATTAAACGAACCGGCAACCGAACTCTATCAGGCCTTAAGCAAAGATTTTGCCGCAGATTACGATGAATCCGGCGCCATCGGCCGCCGTTACAGACGACAGGACGAAGCCGGCACACCTTACTGCGTCACCTTTGACTTTGATTCTTTGGAAGATCACGCGGTCACGGTCAGAGATCGGGACACCATGGAACAGGTTCGTATCCCTATTTGCGAATTAAACGCTTATTTGAAGGAAAAAATGGAATTTTAAAAGGATAGATCATTATGACAGGATTAAGATCCCTTGACTGGGTAAACGGACAGCTTGTCCTACTGGATCAAACTCGTCTGCCCAATGAGATCGTTTATGAAACCTATGACAATATCGAAGATCTTTTTGATGCAATCCAACGATTGAAAGTTCGCGGCGCTCCGGCTATCGGTGTCGCCGCGGCTTATGGTGTTGTTCTCGGTGTCAGAACGTGTCAGGCAGAGGATTTTGATTCTTTTTTTTCCGCTTTAAAAAAAGTCACTTCTTATCTGGCCAAATCCAGGCCTACCGCGGTCAATCTGTTTTGGGCTCTTGACCGTATGGAAAAAAAGGCTGTTTCTCTGCGTCACCTGCCTGTGCCTTTGATTTTGCAGGGGTTGGAGGAAGAAGCGATTTCCATCCACAAAGAAGACACGGCTATCTGTCGGCAAATCGGCGTTCATCTTTTGACATTATTAAAAGACGGCATGACCGTGATGACCCATTGCAACGCGGGAGCACTGGCCACCACAAAATACGGAACGGCCACTTCTCCGATTTATCTGGCAAAAGAGCAGGGATGGAATATTTCCGTCTATGCCTGCGAAACCAGGCCTCTTCTGCAGGGTTCGCGCCTGACTGCTTTGGAGTTAACGCAAGCCGGGATCAATGTCACTTTGATCACCGATAACATGGCGGGCATGGTCATGAGTCAGGGCAAGATCGACGCTGTGATCGTCGGCTGCGACAGGATCGCCGCCAACGGGGATACCGCCAATAAGATCGGCACTTTCAGCCTTTCTGTCTTGGCAAAATATTTTGACATCCCCTTTTATGTGGCAGCTCCTACGCCGACCATTGATCTTGCCACCGAAACCGGCAGCAAAATCCCCATTGAAGAGAGGGATCCCCTAGAAATCATAAAAGGGTTCGGCGCCTATACCGCGCCAAAAAACATCAAAGCCTATAATCCCGCTTTTGACGTGACCCCATGGCAAAACATTACTGCCATTATTACGGAAAAGGGGATCGTTATGCCCCCTTATCAAGAAAACTTAAAAAAATTGTTTGAATAAAGAGGTTTTATTATGTATCAGGAAGATCAGATCAAGGAAGAAATCTGCACCATCGGAAAATGGTTGAGCGACCGTTTTTTTGTCGCGGCGACAGACGGGAATATCAGTTTTCGTTTGGAAGATAACAGTGTATGGATCACCCCTACCAATGTCAACAAAGGACTTTTGACACCGGAGCGGATCATTCGGGTGGATCTGGAAGGGAATCTGTTGGAAGGGAATTTTTTACCTTCTTCCGAAGTCAAAATGCATACGGAAATCTATAAAGCGCGGCCGAATATTTGCGCAGTGGTGCATGCTCATCCCCCTTATTCCACCGCTTTTGCCGCGGCGAG
>JAEEYS010000033.1 GCA_016288255.1 Bacillota bacterium | reverse complement strand
GATAGTGCTAAGCATCAATATAAAATATAATAAAAGTAAAAAAAAAAGTAAAAACCGAAGGAGAAAAAATGGATAAAAAAGAAATACGGAAGAAGATTTTGGAAAAAAGAGATCTTCTTTCGAAAGAAGAATGGATGGAAAAAAGTAAAGCAATCGAAACGCTGTTTTTAAATAGCGATTGGTATCGGACCGCTTCCAGCATTATGAGTTATGTATCTTTTCGAAACGAAGCGGATACGCTTGGGATCATCAACCGTATTTTGTCCGATCAAAAGAAACTCATTGTGCCGAAAACCAATGATCGGTATGAGATCAAACCGATTTTGATAAAAGATTTGGAAAAAGAAATGCGTCCGGGACGATTTGGGATCTTGGAACCGATTTCCGATACCGTTTTTGAGGGAAAACTGGATATTGTGATCGTGCCCGGCGTGGTATTCGACCCAAAAGGGAACCGGGTCGGTTTCGGAAAAGGCTATTATGATCGGTTTTTACAGGACAAACAAGATGTATTAAAAGTCGCTTTGGCTTATTCTTTTCAGGTGGAAGAACAAGTGCCGCATGACCCTTTGGATATTCCGGTGGATATGATCATTACGGAAAAGGGCAGTTTGATGACGGCAAAAAGTGAGGAATAAAAGAAAAAACGGCAAGAAATTGATAAATTTTCACAAATAAATTGACCTTGTTTTAGGGGAATGTTATACTTAACCTATAGAGCTTTTATGAAGACTTTCGCGGTATGAAAGAGAAAGTAGGAAGGTGAGGCAAATACGATGAAGGAAACAGAGAAAAAAATTCCAATGGTTGTCATAAAACGATTGCCCAAATACTTGAACTATTTGCTTGACTTGATGGATCGGGGGATTGTCAGGACTTCGTCCCAGGAATTGAGTGCGTTGACAGGCTTTACAGCGTCACAGATCAGGCAGGATTTCAACAATTTCGGCGGGTTCGGACAACAAGGATATGGATATAATGTGGAAGAATTATACAGCGAAATCCGAAAAATATTGGGACTGGACGCCTCCTACAATATGATCGTGGTCGGTGCGGGGAATATGGGTCATGCCATTACCAATTATATTGGATTTGAAAAAATGGGATTTTGTATCATTGGCCTTTTTGATGTCAACCCGAAACTGATCGGAACCGAAGTCAGAGGAGTAAAGATCCAGGATATGAGCAGTATCAAAGACTTTTTAAGTGAACATGAGGTAGATATTGCTGTCGTCACTTTGCCTAAAGCAGTAGCTCCTAAAATAGCGGATCATTTGGTCAAATTAGGGGTTCGGGCCATTTGGAACTTTAGCCCGGTGGATTTGAAATTGTCGGAAGATGTTGTGGTGGAAAATGTGCATTTGAGCGAAAGCCTGATGACATTGGCTTATAAAGTAAAACGGAACAACACGACAGCAGAAGAATAAGCGGCAAGATACCGAAAGAGACAAGGGAGCGTCAAAATATCGGGAGAAAAAATAAAAAGAAAAGCAAAGCGGGGTAGCCAAAAGAAAGGATACGCCGCTTTTACTGTGTTTAAGAATCCTTTGAAGCCTTAAGAGGAAAACTTCAGGGAAACAGAAAAAGACAAATCCGGGTCGACTTGCATTTTTTCTGAAAAGGAAGGCAATCCTGATAAAAAGGAATGAAAAAGGATATGACCTTCATTTAAAGAAGAAAACTTGATTCCGGAGTTAGACTATACTAAAATAGAAGATAGGATAGGAGGAAAAAATATGACCGATTATGTTATTTTTACAGATTCTACGACAGATTTGCCACAAGAGATAGCAGACCGTTTTCAGATCAGAGTGTTACCTTTATCTTTTCAAATAGATGACAAAAAATATAAAAATTATTTGGATGGACGAGAATTGGCGTCCCGTGATTTTTATGAAATGGTAAGACAGGGAAAAATAGCGATCACATCCCAAGTAAACTATAATGACTTCAAAGAAGCTTTTGAAGAAACGTTGAAAGAAGGAAAAGATGTTTTATACATCGGCTGTTCTTCGGGAATAAGCGGTACCTACAATTCCGCCGCAACGGCAGCCAGGGACTTGAAGGAACAATATCCGGACAGAAAGATCTATGCAGTGGATTCTCTCTGCGCTTCTTTGGGAGAAGGCCTTTTGGTTTATTATGCGGCCAACAAAAAAGAAGAAGGCTGTATGATCGATGATTTACGGGATTGGTTGGAAGAAAACAAATTACACCTTTGCCATTGGTTTACGGTAGACGATCTAAACCATTTAAAACGAGGCGGCAGAGTCAGCGCTGTTACGGCAGCGGTCGGAACGACATTGAAGGTAAAGCCGGTCCTCCATGTGGATGACGCAGGCCTTTTGATCCCTATGTCCAATGTGATGGGAAGAAAGAAATCGCTGAAATCTTTGGTGGATAATATGATAAAAACTTGTGAAGCGCCGGATGGACAATCTGTTTTTATCGGGCATGGCGATACACCGGAAGATGCGGAATATGTAAAAAGTTTGGTTTTAAAAGCGTTCCCGAGTGTAAAAGAAGTTTTGGTCCATACGATCGGGCCGGTAATAGGGGCTCATGCCGGACCGGGTACCATTGCTTTGTTCTTCTTGGGGACCCACAGATAAGAGAAGAGAAAAGACTGCATTGTAAGTGCAGTCTTTTTTTATAGGGAAAAAGGCGTGCTGTAATAAAAAAGCGGCAGACAACAGATAAAAAGAGAGTGATTATGACAGTTTCAGGGAGCTTGCCCCTTCGTTGTAAAAGGATTTTGCGTGTGATATAATGGGGTCGAGCTAAAAGGGAAATGACCTAAGAACGGTTTGATATCACAAAAACAAGACCGAAAAAGAGAGGGTGTCTATATGGATTATCAGGAATTGGGAAAACAAATAAAAGCGTTAGCCGAAGAGGATCCTTGGTATGTTCCTTTGCTTTCCAATGCCTCCGCGCTGTTATATCAAACACTGGAGGAGATCAATTGGGCGGGGTTTTATTTGATGCGAGAAGGGAAACTGGTATTGGGACCTTTTCAAGGGAAGGTGGCCTGTATCCATATCGCGCTTTCAAAAGGGGTATGCGGGAAGGCGGCAGCGGAGGACAAAACGGTTCGTGTCGCGGATGTGCATCAGTTTCCGGGGCATATTGCCTGTGACAGCGCTTCTAATTCCGAAATCGTGATTCCGATCCATGCCAAAGGGCAGGTGGCAGCGGTTTTGGATATAGATAGTCCCAAGAAAAATCGGTTTAGCGAAGCGGATCAGATCGGATTGGAATCTTTTGTAAAAGAGCTGGAAGCAGTCCTTCAGTGGTAGAGAGTGACTGTGCCAAAGATAGAATAAAGACAAAAGAAGAAGTCCATAAAATGTTAGTTGGAATGATTTACGATATAAAAAACAGAAAAAAGGGAAAGTACAAAAAAATGCAAACTTATGAGGAGCTCGTTTCTCAATGCGGAGGAGATATCCTTTCTTCTCCCGGTATGAGATCTTCTATTTTTTATCTGCAGCATGGAAAAGTCAGCGTTTATGACCATTCTTTTTCTGTTGCGGTCATGTGCCTCAAACTGGCGCATAAAATAAAACTGAAAACAGATGAGACCGTATTGGTAAGAGGGGCGTTGCTGCATGATTACTATTTGTATGATTGGCATGTTTCGGATCGGTCTCATAAGTGGCATGGGTTCACGCACCCGAAAAAAGCGCTCCAAAATGCAAAACGGGATTTTAGAGTGGGAGAGATCGAAGAGAATATGATCCTATGTCATATGTTTCCTTTGACCTTAAGTCTTCCGAAATATCGGGAGTCCGTGATCCTTTGCGTAGCGGACAAGATCTGCGCGATACAGGAGATCACAGAGGATAGAAAAGAAAAAATCAAAGGGCGGTACAGACAATAGCGATATGATAGAAGCAGTGGAACGGTATTATTTACTTTTTTTATTTTATAGCTTGGTAGGCTGGATATGGGAAAGCGTTTTTTGTTCTCTTTGGGCACAGAAACGATTGATCAACAGAGGATTTTTAAACGGACCGTATTGTCCGATTTACGGTTGCGGAGCAATCCTTGCTTTGCTGACTTTAAAGGATGTGGAAAATCCTTTTCTTCTATTTCTTTTGAGCGGCGTGCTATGCTGCGTGTTGGAATATATCACGTCGGTTTGGATGGAAAAGCTGTTCCATGCCAGGTGGTGGGACTACTCTCATTTGAAATTCAATATCAAAGGAAGAGTCTGTTTGCTTGGGTTTTTGGTATTTGGGGGCGCGTCAGTTTTGCTGGTCAAATGTGTAAATCCGATCGTGATGTCCTATGTAAAACGGATCACGCAGCCGGCGCTTTCTGTTTTGACGGGGGTATTGGTTCTCACGCATTTGACGGATGTGATCATTACGGTAACCGGATTGGCCGGATTTGATAAGAGATTGAAAGAGCTGGAAGCAATGTTGGAAGATGTTAGAGAAAATATGGAAAAACAGCTGGAAGCGACCAGAGAAAATATGACAGAACGGCTGGAAACAGCTAAAGAAAATATGACGGGACGGATCGAAACGACCAGGGGAAATATGGCAGAGCGGATCGAGACTGCCAGAGAAAATATGGCAGAGCGGCTGGAAACAGCCAGAGAAAATATGACGGAACGGATACAGCACAGTGCGCCGTTTGAAGCTCTCCAAGAAGCAAGAAATGATATTTATGAAAGGTTTTCCAAAGAGTTCACTCGACAGCAAAAGAGGATTATGAAATCGTTCCCGACACTGCGGTCTTTGCAGCATGATCGGGGATTGAAAGAAATGCGCGCTTTTTTGATGAGAGAAAAAACGAAGAAAAGACAAAAATAAAAATTTGTGCGATAAAGAGAAGAACAAATGGGACAAAGGGAAGAAATTGTCCATTGCTAAGAGGAGAAATCTTTGATACTCTCAGCGTAAGAATGAGATGATCTTGTGGGGTATCGTTTAAAATAGAAGAAGGGAGAAGATGATTTGGCAGATTCCAATATTACAAAAAAGGCCTTAGCATCGGCTCTCCGAGAACTGATGATGGAAGTGCCATTTGAAAAAATCAGCGTGGGACATATCTGCAAAAAATGCGATATGAATCGAAAGAGTTTTTACTATCATTTTAAGGACAAATATGATCTGGTCAATTGGATCTATGATACGGAATTTATTGCTGTAGTGAACAAAAAAATTTTTTCAGACGGATGGGACTTTTTTTTAGACCTTTCCAATTACTTATATGACAACAGAGCGTTTTATCGCAAAGCGTTAAAAATCAAAGGGCAGAATTCTTTTTCGGAACATTTTAGAGAAATGCTTTTGCCCATTATTACGGAGTATTTGCGAAAAGTATTTGTGGGGCAGGAAGTAACGGCATTTCATATCAATTTTTTCTCGGATGCTTTTGTCTGCGCTATAGAACGGTGGATACAGGATAAAAACTGCATGGTGCCGGATGAATTTTTAAATTCATTGAAGTCCTGTATTGAGCAAACGGCAATCGCAATTCAAACAGAACGGGAATCAGAGAAATAAAGAAAAAATCATCGGATCGCAGAGTGTTTCTGTGATCCGATGATTTTTTTAGGAGGGATCCGCAAGGAAGGAAACAATTTTTTTCCCATCTTCATAGCCTTTTTGATAAAGTTGTTTTAAAGCCTCTGCCTTTCGGCTCAGTGTGCTGATACCACAGGTATCATTCGGCGCGATGATTAAGAGACACCCTTGCTTTTCATATTGTTTGGCCAATTTGACACCGGCATTGTAACGCAAAGCACGCTGCTCCAAATTTTTCGCGGATAGGGGATATTGTTTTCTGATCCGAGCAGCTATTTTTTTGTCTCTGTCCGTTTGGCGAACCGTATTTCTGGGCAAGGTCAAAATCAAGACGATTTTATCACAGCCCAGCTCAAAGGCTTTTTTGATCGGAATGGGATCAGCCAGCGCGCCGTCATAATAAGGGACCTTTTTGATGAAATAAGGCTTGCACACAAAGGGAATGGCAGAGGACGCTTTGAAGATATCATAATGATCCTGACTTAAATCTTCTTTGGTAAAATATTTGCTGCGGCCGGTTCGGGCTTCTTCCGCCACGACCACAAGATCCATGGTGTTTGCTTTAAGCGCCGAATAGTCCAAAGGGCATTCTCCGTCGGAATTGCTCAAAGTTCCATAGATATAGTCTAAATTTAAAAAAGAGCGCTTTGAAAGGAAATTGCCAAATCCCATATATTTTTTCCGCATGGCATATTCAGTATAAAATTTGAAACTGCGCCGAGGCTGTCCGGCAATATAAGAAGCAAGATTGGCGCTTCCTGCCGATACGCCGATCCCCAGATCAAAATGAATCTGCTCATCCAGACAACGGTCCAGGACCCCTGTGGCATAGACGCCTCTAAATCCGCCGCCTACATCGACGATACCTATTTTTTCTTTCATGATGTCCTCCCGATCGGTGCTTTCAAATACGCACCTTTTAATATTTCCGACAAATGGTTTTGAAACAAATTAAAATGACCTTTCGGTTGATACATGTTTGGAGTATAAAGGCGCCCTTCAAAATCAAATCCCACATAACAGCTTTCTTTGGAGATGATACTGTCCACCAAGCGCAGATCCGCTTCATATTCCCAGGGAATGGTCTGAAACTGTTGTTTCATTCTTGCGCTTTTCACATATTCAT
This sequence comes from Bacillota bacterium, assembly GCA_016288255.1. GTDB lineage: Bacteria > Bacillota > Tb-RUG-66 > Tb-RUG-66 > Tb-RUG-66 > Tb-RUG-66. The sequence goes on along the minus strand of JAEEYS010000033.1, from coordinate 8,686 downwards.
GCATTTCCCTTTTTATCGGATCGGAGCAGTCGATATCGGCAAGAAATACTGTAAAAACAGGGTGCAGATGTTCCGTGTTTTGCAGGAAATCGTCATTGAGGATAGAAGTGATATTGCTGTTGTGATAGACGGAATATAAAGAATAAAGCAGTTCTTTTTTTCTCATCAAATCAAACGTTTCCAAAAAATTTTCATCATAGCGCAGGACCGGCATCAGATTGTTCAGCGCGGCAACTTCGTCTAAAAATGTGGAATCGATGTCCTGCGGCTCGCAAAATAAAATAAAAGCGCTGTTTGGATGTTCTCGGGGCAAAGACAGGATCTCATCAAGCGGGTCTTGATGAAAAAGGATCCACGTATAGATCCCCAGCTCTTCTCCTTGGAAAATGGCGCGATGGTATTCTTCCTCATAGGTAAGATACTGCTGCGGCCGCAAATGAAAAGAAATGACCCAAGGGATATTATAATGTTCCCTTTCTTCGATTTCACGATTTTTTTTGGCTCCTGCGGTACAACTATTATAACCGATATTCATACCGAAACGAAGGATTTTTTCCGGATCTACATGCATTGCCACATCTCTTAACAGCCCATAATATGCGCTGTTTTCATTTTTTAACAAGACCTGCGTGGCTTCAAAAAAACTGCGCTGGAAGCGGTTTTTGGAAAAATACAGGGCCAGGTCTACCAGATTTCTGAAACTGCGTTCCGGAGAGTCTTTGATGTCACGCAGCGCTTTTTTTAAGATGACTTCTATCATAATGCGAGAAATATTATTTTCTAACATAGGGATTTCCTTTCTCAAATAAACCACATAAGATTTGTCTTAAGAATAGCGAGATTTTATTTTTCTCTCAAGGGACATTTTTTGACTTTTGTCCCAAAATGCAACAAATTTTCCGTTGTGTCGCAAATTTTGACACAAGGGCTTTCTTGTCCAATGACTTTTGTTCGTTTTCTATCTATAATCGAGACAAACAAATTCCCAAAAGGGAGAAAGGCGGTAATAAAATGGGTAGATCAATTAAAGAATCCATGCAAATGTTTGCCATAAATCAAGCCCTGCAGTATATTGAGGGCAATCCGGAAGAAAATCTCCCAAAGTTGATGGATCTTGTGGATAAGTTTTCTCCTGAAGATTGGTATGGGATCCAACGAAAAGCCATTCGCGGCGCGATGGAAAAAAAAGATAATTGGTATCAGCTGATGCTGCGTCTGTATGAATTGGAACCCGGTGTCAGAAAATGCTTTGCGTAAAACTTTCTCTTCAATGCGTCCTTAAAGGGAAGCGCAATCCAAGATGAAGTAAAGGAAAGAGAACACTGCAATGTTCCTTGGTCGATCCTTTTCGCGCCGACTTCTGCCTGCAACCTCCATTGTACAGGCTGCTGGGCAGCGGAATACGGGAAGCAATCCAATTTGAGTTTTGAAATGATGGACTCCATTATTCGGCAAGGAAAGGAATTGGGGATCTATTTTTACATTTATACCGGCGGGGAACCTTTGGTCAGGAAGAAAGACATCATCAAACTTTGCGAAATGCATCCGGACTGCGCGTTTTTGGCTTTTACCAACGGCACTTTGATCGACGACGCGTTTTGTCAGGATATGCTTCGGGTAAAAAATTTCTCCCCGGCGATTTCTTTGGACGGATTTGAAGAAGCCAACGATTCCAGAAGAGGAGAAGGCGTCTATCAGAAAGTAGAGGAAGCAATGGACAGATTAAGAGCCCATAAGCTTGCTTTTGGGATCTCCGTTTGCTATACGAGTCAAAATTACGCGGATATCACCAGCGAAAAGTTTTTTGATTACATTATCGATGAGGGCGCGCTGTTCCTTTGGCTGTTCCACTATATGCCGATCGGAAACGCCGCTGCGCCGGATCTGTTGCCTACACCGGAACAGCGGGCGGAAGTATATCACCGCATCCGCGCTTATCGTAAAACAAAACCCATCTTTTCCATGGATTTTCAAAATGACGGCGAGTATGTGGGCGGGTGTATTGCCGGCGGCAGAAACTATTTGCACATCAACGCGGAAGGCGATGTGGAACCCTGCGTATTCATCCATTATTCCAACGCGAATATCAAAAACTGCTCTTTGCTGGAAGCGCTGAAAAGCCCGATCTTTATGGCATATCATGATCGGCAGCCGTTTAATGAAAATATGCTTCGGCCTTGTCCTATGCTGGAAAATCCTGAATTTTTGAGAGCGATGGTAAAAGAGACCGGCGCGGTCAGCACAGACCATGCAAGCCCTGAAAAGGTAGATGATCTATGCAACAGGACTGTGCCTTATGCTTTGCACAGGGAAGCTACCGCAGATCAGCTTTGGCAGGAATCCAAAGAGAAAAAAGAGTCTGATCGCATCAAGGAGGCATAAAAATGGCGGAATATCAAATCATTACGGAGGCGACCTCCGATTTGACAGACACGATGATGGAAGGATTGCCGTTTGTTGAAGTGATCCCCATGCAGCTGGAAATGGAAGGCAAAGAATATATGTATGGACCGGGAGGAAACATTTCCGCAGAAGAGTTCTACGCGCTGCAAAGAGCGGGCAAGGATGCAAAAACATCCAGTATCAATTATGTGACTTATTATAAATTCTTTGAACCTTATTTGGAACAGGGAAAAGATATTTTATATATCAGCTTTTCATCCGGACTCAGCAGCACATATCACTCTGCCGTTTCTGTGGCCGAAAATTTAAAAAAACAGTACCCCGACAGAACAATATATGTGATAGATTCTTTGTGCGCTTCGGTAGGGGAAGGCCTTTTGGTTTATCTTGCGGCGCAAAAACAACAGGAAGGGTATGCCATTGACGATTTGAAAGATTGGGTGGAAGAAAAGAAATGGCACCTTTGCCATTGGTTTACGGTGGATGATCTGAATCATTTAAAAAAGGGCGGCAGAGTCAGCACCGTTACGGCGGTCGTTGGGACGACGCTCAAGGTGAAACCGATCCTTCATGTGGATGATAAGGGACTTTTGATCCCCGTGGCCAATGTGATGGGAAGAAAAAAATCATTGAAATCTTTGGTGGAGCATATGATAAAAACCTGTGAAGAACCGGATGGACAAACTGTTTTTATCGGGCACGCAGACGCGAAAGAGGATGCGGAACATGTAAAACAATTGGTTTTAAAAGCATTCCCCGGGGTAAAAAAAGTGTGTATCTATCCTATCGGGCCGGTCATAGGAACGCATTCCGGAGCGGGCACAGTGGCTTTGTTCTATTTGGGAAGTCATAAATAAAAAAACAGCAGGAAAAAACACAGGGGCAAGAAAAAACGGGCCTTAAAGTAAAAGAGATCAAAAAAACAGATGTAAGTTTTCTTACATCTGTTTTTTAATATTTCGATAAAAATTTTTAAAATAAATCGTAGCATCAGAATTTCTTTGGGTCGAATCTTCTGAGCCGCAGAGAGTTGCTGACTACGCTGACGGAAGAAAAGGCCATGAACGCGCCGGCGATCATAGGGTTTAAAAATCCCAACGCGGCGATGGGGATACCGATGGTGTTATAAATAAACGCCCAAAAGAGATTTTGCTTGATGATCCGCATGGTTTGACGACTTAGCCGAATCATAGCGGGAATGCTTTTTAGATCATCGTTCATCAGTAATACCGGAGCCGATTCGATAGCGATATCCGTGCCGGTAGCCATGGCGATCCCGATATGAGCGGCGGCCAAAGCGGGGCCGTCGTTGATCCCGTCTCCTACCATGCCCACGATGTATCCTTGTTTTTTGAGTTCTTCCAGTTTTAAGGATTTGTCCTGAGGCAGTACATTGGCATAGATATGTTTGATCCCTGCCAATTGACCGATGGCTTCTCCGGTTTTTTGATTGTCTCCTGTGACCATATAAAGCTCGATCCCCATTTCTTTCAAGAGATCCATTGCTTCTTTTGCGCTGGGCTTGATGGTATCGGCGATGGCCATTACACCCAGGAGATCTTGATTTTTGCTGATGTAGATCACTGTTTTTCCTTCTTCTTCCAGCGCATCGTATCGATCTGTGAAAGGAATTTGATATTCTTTCATAAGACGTTTGCTTCCGATGACAAAGCGGTCTTCTCCCATAGAAGCCAAAACACCGTGACCGGAAATGTTTTCAAACGTATCCGGTGCGGAAAGATCTTCCGGATGGTCCGCAGCCAACTGATAGATGGCTTGTCCCAAAGGGTGTTCCGACATTTTTTCGATAGAAGCAGCGATCCTAATGAGTTCTTCTTTTGTGACAGAAGGATCATTTACCACGATATCCGTTACTTTGGGTTTTCCCACAGTGATGGTGCCGGTTTTGTCAAACAGCATAGCATTGATCTTATGGGCTAGTTCCAGATGTTCACCGCTTTTGATCAAAATACCGTTTTCGGCGCCTTTGCCTGTGCCCACCATAATGGCGGTCGGGGTGGCGAGTCCCAAAGCGCAGGGGCAGGCGATGACCAAAACAGCGACCGCGTTTTTGACGCCTTGGGGGATATTGTGTAAAAACAGTCCTATGACGATAAAGGTGAGAAGAGCGATACCCACAACGATAGGCACAAAAATGCCGGAGATCTTGTCCGCGATACGCTGGATAGGCGCTTTGGACATTTGCGCGTTTTCTACCAGCTGGATGATCTGGGACAAAACGGTTTCGGAACCCACTTTTTCCGCTTCAAACCAAATGGAACCCGAAAGATTGATGGTGCCGCCGATGACGGGGTCATCCACTGTTTTTTCCACAGGCATGCTTTCTCCCGTGATCATGGCTTCGTCCAATGAAGTGGCGCCTTTGGTGATCTTACCATCTACAGGGATCTTTTCACCGGGTTTTACAAGGATCAAGTCCCCTTTGACCAGATCTTCTATGGGGATCAGCGTTTCTGTTCCGTCCCGCAGAACGATCGCTTCTTTTGGCTGCAATGTCATCAATTTTTCAATGGCTTCGGAAGTTTTGCCTTTTTGTTTCATTTCAAAGAGTTTTCCGAGAAGCACCAGGGCCAGGATCATCACGGAAGACTCAAAATAGTATTCGTGATGGCCGGCAAAAAGATTGTAGGTGCTGTAAAAGTAGGCGGAAGTCGTTCCCAAAACCACCAGGCAATCCATGTTGAGGGCACCGGATTTGACAGCGTGATAGGCGCCTTTATAAAACCGGGAGCCCAGTAAGACTTGGACAACGGTAGCGATCAAAAACTGGGTGATCCCTTCGAACAGGATAGGAACGTGGATCCCTGCCATGTGGAAAAACATAACGCTCATCAAAGGGATGCTGAGAGCAAGACCGATGATGACGAGCAGAGTCAGTTTTTTGATCTCTTTTTCTTTTTCCTGTTTGCGTTTGTCCTGGCTGTTTTCGGATTCCTGTCTTTCGCTGGCCGAATAACCCAGTCCGTTGATCTTATTGATAATGGCTTTGGGTGTGATCTCACTACTGTTGTAATTTACGGTAGCGCTTTCCATGGCCAGATTGACCGCGGCGGACAAAACGCCCGGTGTCCTGGACAGCACTTTTTCGATCCTGGCGGAACAAGCGGCGCAGGTCATACCTTTTACATCCAGCGTGATGGTATCGAATACAACGTCGTAACCGATGTCCTGGATCTTTTTTGCGATATCTTTTGGTGTCAATATGGTGTTATCAAAGTCTATGACGCCTTTTTCGGTAGCGAGATTCACTTTTGCTTCCATGACGCCTTCTGTTCGGTTCAATACTTTTTCGATTCTGGCGGAGCATGCGGCGCAAGTCATACCTTTGATTTGATAGTTGATTTGTTGTTTTGCCATGATGATCCTCCTTTGGATGAGGAAAAATCAAAATTTCCCCGAGAGAGTATTTTAGGACTCTTTCTCTATTAAAATACGAAGAGAGTTTAAGATCGCGATCAAAGCGACGCCAACATCCGCAAAGACGGCAAACCACAGGGAAGTCATATGGAAAGCGCCTAAGAGCAAAAAGACAGCTTTGATAGACAGCGCGAAAATGATGTTTTCATAGACGATCCTTTTGGTTTTTTTGGCGATTGAAACAGCGGTGGACAGTTTGGAGATTTCATCTGTCATCAAAACGATATCCGCGGATTCTACCGCGATATCGGATCCGATCCCGCCCATGGCGATTCCCAGATCCGCTGTGACGAGAGAAGGAGCGTCGTTGATCCCGTCTCCCACAAAAGCGGTTTTTTCCTTATCGGTGTTTTCCGACATGATCTTTTGCAACTGATTTGCTTTTTCATGAGGCAAGAGGTCGGCATAAACTTTGTCTATCCCGATTTGCTGTCCGATCTTTTCTGCCAGCTCTTTTCTGTCACCGGTCAGCATGATCGTTCTGGTGATCCCTTGCTGTTTCAGCTTTTGCAGAGTGGAGGGGGTATCTTTTTTGATGGTATCGGCAATGATGATACTGCCTAAAAAAGCGCCGTTTACCGCGACATAGACCAAACTTTCTGCTACAGTCTGCTTTTCGTAGGGGATATGGAACCGTTCCATCAATTTTTGATTGCCGGCCAAGATACAGTCGCGGCTGTCTTGATATTGGATCCCTTCTCCGCTGAATTCATTATACGCTATATCATTTTCCAACAGTAGGGTTTTTATGTCTTTGTTGTATTTTCTTAAAATGGAAGCGCCAATGGGATGGTTGGAAAAAGATTCTGCCTTTGCGGCCGCTTCCAGAACTTGTTCTTCTGTGATGCCCGAAGCGGTAAAAATATGGGTCACTTCGAAAGAGCCTTCCGTTAAAGTGCCGGTCTTATCGAGAACCATGGTGCTTAAGTTACTCAGGGTTTCCATATACTGGCTGCCTTTGATCAAAATCCCTTTTTTGGAAGAAAGGCCGATCCCCGCAAAATAGCCAAGGGGCACGGAGACCACCAAGGCGCAGGGGCAGGAGATGACCAAAAAGACCAAACCGCTTCTCACGGATTCCGCAAAAGAAGCGGAAGTGAAAAGAGGCGGGAAAACCGAGATCAAAACTGCCAAAAGAACGACAACAGGCGTATAGTATTTTGCGAATTTGGTGATCAGCTTTTCTGTCTGAGATTTTTTTAAGGAAGCGTTTTCGATCATTTCCAAAATCTTACTGGTAGCGGAATCTTCAAAGGATTTGGTCACTTTGACCATCAAAAGACTGTCCATATTGATCATCCCGCTTAAGATCTCATCGTTGACCTGATATTTTCTGGGCACCGACTCGCCTGTTAAAGAGGAAGTATCCACAAAAGAGCTTCCTTCTGTGATGATGCCGTCCAAAGGGACCTTTTCACCGGGTTTGACAGCGATCATACTGCCAATCGGTACGGTTTTGGGATCTCTTTTTTCCATTCCCTGTTCTGTAACAAGGTTGGCGTAGAGATTTTTTGAGGTCAGCAGATCGGAAATGGATCTTCTGGAATTTTCCACTGCCAGATCTTGCAGATATTCGCCTATTTCAAAAAAGAGCATGACACCCACCGCTTCCGGATAGGAACGCAGGAAGATGGCGCCGATGGTGGCGATGGACATCAAGAAGTTTTCATCAAAAACCTGCCCTCTCAAGATATTTTTTCCTGCTTTTAAGAGAACGCGGCACCCCGCCAAAAGATAAGACAGAAGGAAGAAGAGGGGATAGTTAGGAAAAAGATACCCCAGTCCGAAGAAAAAAGCGGCAGCGACAAGGCGAAGAATAAAGTTTCTTTTTTTGTGGCTGTCTTCTTTTGTATCCCCAGAGCGCGCGGCAGTGGACACCGGTGTTTCGGGAGAGAGATCCCGGATAACAACATCCGGTTCAAGAGAAAGGACCGCTTCTTGTACAGCGGGCAATATCTGATCTGTATCGTACCCTTGCCCTAGCGCCAAGTGCATTTTTTTTGTCATAAAATTGACTTGGCAGGAATCGATTCCTTCCAATGTTTTGATCTTTTCTTCGATTTTGGCTGCGCAGTGCGCGCAGTCCAGTCCTTCCAGCAGATAAGTTTTTTCTGTAAGAGATAAGGGCTTTACTTCTGTAACGGTCACATCCGGTTCCAGCGTATGGACGATGTGGCGCAGTTTTTGGGTAAGCAAAGTCTCATCTGTAAGGGAATCCAGTTCCATGACCAATTTTTTGTTGATAAAATTGAGGGCACAGGTTTGGACGCCCGGCAGATCTTTGGCTTTTTGTTCGATTTTAGCTGCGCAGTGTGCGCAGTTCAATCCTTCCAGCACATAAGTTTTTTCCATGATCCATTTATCCTTCCTTGTGCTTGATATGCGCGATCCCCTGGATCATGACGGTTTCTACGTGTTCATCATCCAGTGAATAAAAAATTTGTTTTCCCTGCCTTCTGGGTTTGATCAGCCCCGCGTTTTTTAAATTTTTGAGCTGATGGGAGATGGCGGAAACACTCATGTTCAATACATCGGATAGGGTGCAGACACACATTTCGCTTAAAGACAACACCGTCAGGATCTTGATCCTGGTGGGATCACCGATCACTTTAAAAAAATCACTTAAAGAAGATAAAAAATCTTCCGTCGGCATCTTTTCTTTGATCTTTTGCGATAACATTTCATCGGTAAACGTTCCGTCGCATAATTCGATTTCGGTATTTTTTTTCTCTTGTGCCATGATATTGCCCCCTGCATTCATTTTAATATTTGAACATATATTCAAATGTTCAAATATATTATATGCCGATCGATCCGGTTTGACAAGAGGATTTTTTATTTTTTT
>JAEEYS010000032.1 GCA_016288255.1 Bacillota bacterium | reverse complement strand
GTAAGATCAAGGGTGGTCAACTTAAAAACGCTGCGGGAAGAGATCACGGTGCCGCGGATGAAAGAGGCTTTAAAAAAGGCGTTTTTAAAGGTTTATGAAGGGGAAACGCTCCGTGTTTTGAAAGAAACGGATCTGGATCAAAAAGAATGGGACGCGCTAACGGAAAAATACAGCTCCTATGAGTGGCGGCTGGGCAGAGAACTGCCCTTTACGTTACAGCTGAAAAAACGGTTCCCTTGGGGCGGAGTGGAGCTGCAGATCAAGGTGGAAAAAGGGAAGATAGCGGCTTGTAAAGTGTATTCCGACGCGATGGATACGGTGTTTATCGAAAAATTGGCGGACTGTTTTCAAGGGAAACAGTGCAGCACGGAAATATTGATACGGGAATTGAAAAGGTTATATCTCGGTTTTACAAAAGAAGAGATGGCGATGGCGGAAGATATGATCCGAATGTTTCAGGAAAATCCATTTTAAGAGAGGGCAAAGGATATGGAAAACAAATTTCAAGTAGCAATCATCGGCGGCGGCCCCGGGGGTTATGTAGCGGCTATTCGGGGGGCACAGCTGGGACTCAAAGTAGCGTTGATAGAAGAAAAAGAGCTGGGAGGTACTTGCCTGAACAAAGGGTGCGTTCCCGTAAAAGCCCTTCTTCACAGCGCGAATCTATATGAAGAAGCAAAAGATTTTTCTGCTTTGGGGCTCCACGCGGAAAACTTGTCCTATGATATCCATAAAATGCATGAGCGCAAAAGAGAGATCAGCGAAAAATTGAGAAACGGAGTCAATCTCCTTTTAAAATCCAACAAAGTAACGGTTTTTCAGGGAAGAGGAACGCTTTTGAGCAAAGACCGCATTTTGATAGAAGGGCAGGGAAAAGAGGAGATCACGGCGGAACATATTATTTTGGCTACAGGTTCTTTTGCCGTAAAGCCGCCTGTAGAAGGGATGGAGTTAGAAGGCGTCATGACCAGCGATGAGCTGATCTCCTATGAAGAAAAAGTGCCGGCGTCCCTTGTGATCGTGGGGGGCGGCGTCATCGGCATGGAATTTGCTACTTTTTACAGCGCTCTGGGAACAGAGGTGACTGTGGTCGAAATGGCGGACAGGGTAATTCCTACATTAGATAAAGAGATCGCGAAACATTTGACCATGACGTTGAAGAAAAAAGGCGTAACGGTCTTTACTTCTGCCAGAGTCGAAAAAATAACAAAGGCGGAAGATGGAAAACTAAAATGTCATTTTATGCATAAAGAAAAAGAAAAATCCGCTTTGGGCGAATTGATTTTAGTTTCTACCGGAAGACGCGCTTATACGGAAAGCTTGGGTTTGGAAAATACGCAGGTAGAAACAGAGCGAGGCCGTATTTTAGTGGATGAAAATTATGAAACCAAGGAAAAAGGGATCTATGCTGTAGGTGACGCGATAGGCGGGATCCAGCTTGCTCATGTGGCTTCTGCGGAAGGATTGACGGCGATTTCTCATATCGCGGGAGAAGAAGCGGGGATCAGAATGGATGTGGTGCCTTCCTGCGTTTATACCATGCCGGAGATCGCAACGGTAGGTTTGACGGAAGAAGAAGCAGCAGACAAGGGCTTTGCCGTTGTTTCAGGGAAATTCCCGCTGCAGGCAAACGGAAAAGCGCTTATCGAAGGACAGGCCAAAGGGTTTGTGAAGATCGTAGCGGATGAAAAAACGGATGTGGTGTTGGGCGCCCAGCTTTATGCCGTAAGAGCTACCGATATGATAGGGGAACTGAGTCTGGCGGTGGCAAAAAAACTGACGGTAACAGAAGTGACAGAGATCATCCACCCTCATCCGACGGTGGCGGAAGCCATTTTCGAATCTATGGAAGATGTGCACGGCAGGGCGATCCATATGGTAAAAAGCAAAAGATAGCGGTAAGATTTTAAAATAAATGAAAAAAAACGGAACCTTTGGCCTTACTTTTCGTCTGTAACAGTAAAACAACCTATTTAGGGGGAAGAAACATGAAAAAAATATTTGTTTTATTGTTGCTGTTGATTTTTGTTTTTTCTTTTACGGGCTGTTCAAAAGAAAATGAGGCCCAGGGCAAAACGCCAGACGGGGATCAGACAACATCGGAAGAAACGGGCGTGGTCTCCAACCAGGGAGATCACATTCATCAGCTGGCAACGGGAAATAATATAGTGGAACACGAAGCGGTGGGGTATTGCGGCAATACCATGACGACCGTAAAATATAATCGTCCCGATGAAGCGGATAAAAGCTGGGAAAAATCGTTTTGGGGCGGCGCTTCGGTAAAAGTAACGGATCTGTTGACCTATCTGGATTACAGCGAGGATATTTGCAAGTGTTTGCCGGAATATACCATCGATACGGAATTTGGAGAAGGTTATGGCGTCAGCTTATCGGAAGGGTATGCCCGTCACGGAGACAAACAGGCCAGTTTGACGGAAGAACAGCTTACGTTTCTTCGTGAAGTGATCGGACAGTTGGAAAAGGCGGAAGACGGAGCGATGATAGAGGCGATAGACTGTTAAAAACCATGGTGTAAAGGGGAATGCGTTATGAAAAACGGTATGGGAAAGAGGATCCTTTTGACGATTTGCTTGGTGATTCTCTTATTAGCGGCAGGATGTGTAAAAAAAGCGGGCGGTGACGAGCAGGCGGCGATCATGGTGGACGGCGTCATTTATTATTCTACCGACACCGCTGTTTTGGAAGAGCCGGATGAAGATACCATACGATATACGAGTTCCTATGCCGAAAACGGGGTTCCGTCAAAGGATGGAGAAGCTAATTTTAACAGAGAGTCAAAAAATCCCTATGCTCTTCTGGAAAACGGGACAGTAGCTGTACTGATCGATGGCCGGTGGATCGAGTTCAGGGCCAAATGACATCATGCGGACAACAAAAAGCAGCCATAGGTATGGCTGCTTTTTTATTTTTGTCTAAAACTTTTTATCGATGATCATATTTTAAGACCGGATTTCTTGCGGCGCCTACTTCATCCACGCGGCGGATCACCGTACTGATGGGCGCTTCGTGGAGGAATGCCGGATTTTCTTTTGCTGTCTGATAAATTTCAGAAAGCGCGGCAATGGCTTCATCCAGGGTTTCTTTGCTTTCTGTTTCGGTAGGTTCGATCATCAATGCTTCATGAACGATCAGCGGGAAATAGATCGTCGGCGGATGGATACCGTAATCCAACAATCCTTTTGCCACGTCAAGAGCGGAAACAGTGGTTTCTTTTTTCAGCTGTTCGGCAGACAATACGAATTCATGCATGCAAGGGCCCGCATAGGGCAGCGTATACATGGATTTTAATTTTTCCATCATATAGTTGGCATTCAAAACAGCCATTTCGGAAGCGTTTTTCAGTCCGTCTCCGCCTAGATTTAAAATATAAGAGAGCGCTTTGACACAGACCAAGAAGTTTCCGTAAAAAGCTTTGACTTTTCCGATGCTTTCCGGACGATCGTCGTCAAAAACGATGTCTCCGTCTTTTTCCGTTACGACCGGCGCGGGAAGAAAAGCTGCCAAAAATTCTTTACAGCCTACCGGACCGCTTCCCGGTCCGCCTCCGCCGTGGGGGGTGGAAAAGGTTTTATGCAGGTTTAAGTGGATGATATCAAATCCCATGTCTCCGGGACGGACCAAACCCATAATGGCATTGAAGTTCGCGCCGTCATAATAGAGGAGACCGCCTGCTTCGTGAACGATTTCCGCTAATTCTACGATATTTTTTTCGAACAATCCCAGTGTGTTGGGGTTGGTCAGCATCAAACCGGCTGTTTGTTCATCTGCCAGTTCGCGCAGCGCGTTGGTATCAACGGAACCGTCCGGATTGGAAGGAACCGATACGATATCAAAGCCTGCCATAGCGGCGCTGGCCGGGTTGGTGCCATGAGCAGAGTCGGGAACCAATATCTTTGTTCTGGCAAAATCTTGATTGTGCGCGTGATATGCCTTGATCAGATTGAGCCCTGTCCATTCACCGTGGGCGCCCGCCGCAGGCTGAAGGGTGATCTTATCCATGCCGGTGACTTCACAGAGATAGGTTTCTAACAGGTGAAGCACTTCCAAAGCGCCTTTGACCGTATGCTCCGGCTGCAGAGGATGGATGTCCGTAAAACCGGGCAAAGCGGCCAGATCTTCATTGATCCTGGGGTTGTATTTCATGGTACAGGAACCCAGCGGATAAAACAGGTTGTCCACACCGTTCGCTCTTCTGCTCAATTCCATATAATGGCGAAGCAGATCCACTTCTGCAATCTCCGGCAAAGGTAAAGCTTCTTTTCTTTGGAAACGATCGGATAATGTGGTTTCCGGTACGTCCATAGGAGGCAGATCTGCGCATCTTCTGCCGGGTTTACTCATGGTAAAAATCAAATCTGCGTTTCTTCTCATGCCATGACCCCCTTTATGATCCGGATCGCTTGATCCATTTGTTCTTTTGTGACAACTTCCGTAACACACCATAAGATGTGTCCCGCAAGATCATTTGAAAGCGGAAGACCGCCTAGGATGCCGGCCTCTTCCAAAGCTTTGAGGACTTTGCCGCTGTCAGAAGGACAGGAAGTCACAAATTCATGGAAAAATTCTCCCTTAAAAGGAGAAACAAAACCGATCTTAGTAAGTTCCGCGGCAAAATAATGGGCTTTTTGGAAACAAAGTTTTGCGGTTTCCGTGAGACCTATGGGACCCATTGCCGCCAGATAAGCGGACGCGGTCAAAGCGCACAGCGCCTGGTTGGAGCAAATGCTGCTGCCTGCTTTTTCCCGCCGAATATGCTGTTCTCTGGCCTGTAAGGTCAAAACGTACGAGGGTTTTCCGTCCAAGTCGGTGGTCTGTCCTACGATACGGCCGGGCATTTTGCGGACAAGAGCCTTTTTGCAGGCTAAAAATCCCAAATACGGTCCGCCGAAAGAAAGAGGCATGCCGAGAGGCTGGCCTTCTCCTACGGCAATATCGGCACCGACTTCTCCCGGAGAATTCAAAAGCGCCAGGGAAATGGGATTACAGCTTAAGATATATTTCGCGTCTGTGCTGTGGGCGATTTCACCGATCTTTGCGGTATCTTCCAGCTGTCCGTAGAAGTTTGGCTGCTGTACGAAAACACAAGCGGTTTCTTTGGTGATATTGCTTTCCAAAAAGGCAAGATCGATCACACCGTCTTTTTCCGGAATGTAAAGGATCTTGATATCGGCGCATCTTGCGTAGGTTTCCAATACTTTTTTCATCTGCGGATGGATGGTTTCCGCTATCATGGCAATATGCCGCTTTTTATCGACACACATTTTCATGGCTTCCGCAGCGGCAGTAGCGCCGTCATATACGGAAGCATTGGAGGTATCCATACCCGTTAGATCGCATATCATCGTTTGGTATTCAAAAATAGACTGCAGGATCCCCTGGCTGATTTCCGGCTGATAGGGAGTGTAAGCAGTTAAAAATTCTTCTCTGGACGCAATGTGTTTTACGACAGAAGGAATGAAGTGTTTGTAAGCGCCCGCGCCTCTTAAAACGACCGGAAAAACAGTGTTTTTTGCAGCCATTTCTTTGACAGCGTTCGCTGCTTCCCATTCGGACAATCCGTTCGGGATGCGAAGGGAAGTTTTTAAACGAACCTGTTGGGGGATCGGCCGGAACAATTCTTCCAGATCGCTGTAGCCGATCTCTTCTAACATGGTCTTTACTTCATCCTCTGTATGAGGAACGTATCTTGCCATGGATTAAGCCTCCTCGGAAAGAAAAGCTTCATATTCTTCCGCTGTCAAAAGGTCGTCTTTTTCCGTGATATCAGATACTTCGATCAGCCATGCGTCATAAGGACTTTCGTTGATCAGTTCGGGAGAATCAAAAAGTTCTTCGTTGATTTTGCTGACTGTGCCCGCAACGGGAGAATAGATATCGGAAACCGCTTTTACAGATTCCACATCCGCAAAAGAGTCTTCCACTTCGATGGTGTCTTCTACTTCCGGCAGGTTTACAAATACGATATCGCCTAATTCACTTTGCGCAAAGTCTGTAATACCGATCAATGCTGTTGTGTCATCCAGAAATTTTATCCATTCATGAGATTTACTGTAAAAATAGTCGTTTGGAATATTCATTATTGTTTCTCCTCCAATTTATTATTTTTATTATTGATTTCTTTTATAGAAAGGTGAAGCAACCACTTCAGCCTTTAACATCTTTCCTCTGACATCGATGGTGAGCACAGTTCCTATTTCATTTAAAGAAACCGGAACGATGGCGGTTGCGATGGCTTTGCCTAAGGTAGGGGAATGGGTACCGGAAAGGACTTCTCCTACCGGGACATCGCCATGATAGATCTTGTCTCCGGCTCTTGCGATGCCGCGGTCCACTAAAACAAGGCAGACACGTTTTTTATCGGTGGTGGCTTTGAGATTTGTCAAAGCTTCTTTGCCGATGAACTCTTCTTTGTTCAATTTTACGAAAAGCCCCAATTTTGCTTGATAAGGATTGATGGTGCTGCTGAGCTCATGGCCGTATAACGGCAATGTCGCTTCCAGGCGAAGGGTGTCCCGGGCGCCCAGTCCGCAAGGGATGAGGCCTTCTTCTTTTCCTGCCGCAAGCAGCGTGTTCCAAATATAAGGAGCGTCTTCCGGCGCAAGATAGATCTCAAATCCGTCTTCACCCGTATATCCTGTTCTGGAAATCAGGCAAGGGCGGCCTGCGACCGGAACCTGATCCAAAAAAGTATAATACTTTTCCGGAATATTTTTTTTGTCTGTTACTTTTTCCAAAATGGTGTCAGATAAGGGACCCTGCAGGGCGACTTGAGCGACTTGATCTGAAATATTTTGGAAATCCACTTCTCCCACCAAATGTGAAGCGATCCACTCGTAGTCTTTTTCAATGTTGGCAGCGTTGACTACCACAAGATAAGAAGTTTCGCTTTTGCGATAGATGAGCAGGTCGTCTATGACACCACCATCCGGATAACACATGGGTGAGTAATGGATCTGTCCGTCTGCCATATCGGATAAGTCCATGGTGACGACGTGCTGTAAAGTTGAAAAAGCGTCTTTTCCCGTAACAGAGAATTCTCCCATATGAGATACGTCAAAAAGGCCTGCTTTTTGCCTTACAGCGTTGTGTTCGGCGATGATCCCCGTTTTATATTGAATGGGCAGCATCCAACCTGCAAAATCTACTATTTTTCCGTTTAGCTTTACATGCTCTTCATAGAGCGGCGTTTTTTGTGCCATTTGGTCTCCTCCATAATAAAACATATAAAATAAAACTAAAATAAAACACATAAAAAGACGCGTTAAGAATAACGCGCCTCTGCCGTTTGACCTGAAAGATTCTTTTAACAAGAAGAACTTGTTAAAATTGCTTCTTCGGTGCTAAAAATAGCTCTCCAGAGTCTGTCCGTTTCCGGTACTTTTGCCTGAGAGTTTTTTGCGCAATCTCCCCTTCGGCGCCGGTTTGGTCTCTCCCGGAAACATCATCCATCCTGTTTTATTGTTTTAAGTAGGTTTCTTACCGATTTTATTATATAGTAGCGTATAAAATAATGTCAATTCTTTCAGGGAAAAATATAAAGGGAGAATACACATAGTAAAGAAAAGAGAAAATCATCATTTTTTATTTTTTGTGATATAATAGAACCACCATAATAAGAATAAGATCATGCAGGGCATGTTATGCATAGAAAAAGGAAGAAAAGAGGAGGGATCGGATTGGAACGGATGGAATTAAAGCGGATCTTGGAACTACAGGATCGGTTTTTTAAAACAGAGATCACAAAGAGCATCGGCTTTCGGAAAGAATCATTGAAATTGCTGAAACAGACCATTCAAAAGCATGAAAAAGAGGTCCTCTTGGCGCTGAATCTGGACTTGAATAAATCGAACTTTGAGGCTTATGCCACGGAAATCGGGCAGGTCTATGAGGAGATCAATTATTTTTTGAAACATTTGGACAAATGGGCGCGGACGGAAAGAGTCAAAACTTCGGTGATCTATTTTCATGCCAAAAGCAGGATCTATAAGGAACCCTATGGGAAAGTGCTGATTTTATCCCCTTGGAATTATCCTTTTCAATTGGCGATGATGCCGTTGATCGGCGCTATCGGCGGCGGGAATACGGCGATCGTGAAGCCTTCCAATTATGCGGCGCATACGGCTAAAGTGGTGGATAAGATCTTGACGGAATGCTTTCACGAAGAATTTGTAAAAGTGGTCCTGGGGGGCCGGGAAGAAAATCAAATTTTATTGGAAGAAAAATTTGATAAGATCTTTTTTACCGGCAGCGGCAGGGTAGGAAAAGTGGTGTTGGAAAAAGCAAGCCAGAATCTAACGCCGGTGGTGCTGGAATTAGGCGGTAAAAGTCCTTGTATTATAGATAAAACGGCCAATATCCGTTATGCGGCCAAACGGATCGCGTGGGGAAAGCTCGTTAACGCGGGACAGACCTGTGTGGCGCCGGATCATGTTTTTGTGCACGAATCGGTCATGCAGGAATTTATCGAAGAATACAAAAAAGCGGTGTTCGATTTTTATCCCACGCCTTTGGACAACGAAGAATACCCTAAGATCATCAATGAAAAGCATTTTGAGCGTCTGCTGAAGCTGCTGCAGCAAGAGCAGATCATTTTCGGCGGAGGGATCAAGCGGGAACAATTAAAGATCGCGCCTACTTTGGTAGAAGTGACCCACATGGATTCGCCTTTGATGGAAGAAGAGATCTTTGGTCCGATCTTGCCTTTGATCCCTTATAAAAGCTTGAAGAAAGTAGTGGATTATCAAAAAGAACAGCCAAAGCCTTTGGCGCTTTATCTTTTTACCTCCAATAAGGCGGAAAAAGAACGGATCGTGGGGGAATTGTCTTTTGGCGGCGGTGTCATCAACGATACCATTATCCATGTGGCAGGACACGAAGCGCCTTTTGGCGGTGTGGGAGAAAGCGGCATGGGGAATTATCACGGGAAAGCCAGCTATGAAACGTTTACCCACAGAAAGAGCATTGTAGACAAATCCTTATGGCTGGATCTGCCTCTTCGTTATCCGCCTTATAAGGGCAAAACAAAATATACTTTATTGAAAAAAACACTGAAGTAAAAAGAAAACAGGTATGAAGATTTCATACCTGTTTTTATTTTAGAACAGTGAACCAAAATATGTTTACGCGGGAGGATTTTCTTTTAAAAGATCCTTTTCCACGATATATTCGTAGATATAGTTGACCACGATGCCTTGATACCCTTTGGCAAGCTTTAAGGGGATCGCTTCGATATAAACTTTACGGTCCGCATAAAGGGTGAACATGCTTTCATGGGGATACCAGGTGATCTTGGTCAAGACCCATTCTTCACCGACGCTGTGAAGGTCCCCTTTGAAATCGGTGAATTCTTTGATAACATGATAGACCCGGCCGGGATATAACAGATCAAAAGCTTGGTCCATGGTAATGGTGGACATTTCATACGCATTCAAATAAGAGATTCTTTTGCAAAAATAACGGATGATATAGGCGCCTGTTCCCAAAAATAAAAGGCCCAGTCCGGTAATGAAGTAGCGCAGCCCGTCTGTTTGCAAATACTCCATCAAAGCGGGAAATAAAGTGGTGTGTACCGCTTTGCTGAGAAAAGAAGGAGAGACGCCCAGGGCAAGAAAAGCGCCTAAAAGAAAAAGGCCTACGCCAAACAGCAGGATATAAAATAGATATATTCTTCTTTGCTTTTTTAACTGTTTTAACTTGATCATAAGAACCTCTAAGATGATTTAGACAAAAAATAAAATCATTTTTCTTATTGTAGCATATAGAAAAAAAACTGAAAAGACCAAATGCTTTTGAAATGGGGAAAAAGAATTTTGAGAAAGTATTTCTTTTTTGATCGGTTTTATGTATAATAGAAAAACAGTAGAAACAGAGGACAAACAGAAAAGGAAGAGAAAAAATGTATCGATATAAAACAAAAGGAACTTGTTCCACAGAAATCCATTTTGAAATTGAAGACGATAGATTGACCAAAGTAGAGTATATCAACGGCTGCAACGGAAATTTGAAAGGGATCTCCGCTTTGGTGGAAGGGATGAAAGTAGACGACGTGATCGCCCGCTTAAAAGGGATTCGGTGTCAAGACAAACCGACTTCCTGCCCGGATCAATTGACAAAAGCATTGGAACAGTATAAAGCGGCACAAATAGGATAAGGGAAGACAGAAAAATAAATCAGGTTGTCCTGATTTATTTTTGTTAGATGGGAAAGATAAGAAAAGATGTGTTCTGCGACACGGAATATAACAAAGAACACAACGGATGGAAGATATATAGGAGTAATTTACGTGAAAAAAGTATTGAGCTATTTAAAACCGTTCAAAGCGCTGATTCTTATTTCTGTGGTGGCCGTTTTTTTACAGGCGTTGACAGAACTCTATTTGCCGACGGTTATGTCTTATATCGTAAACAGAGGAATGGCGAAAGGCGATATTGCTTATATTTTGAAAATGGGCGCTGAAATGCTTATCATTGCTTTACTGTCTGTGATATGTGCCGTTACAGCAAACTATTTCTTTGCCAGAACGTCCATGGGATACGGAAAAGTGCTGCGAGAAAAGATCTTTACCAAAGTAGAGTATTTTTCCAGAGACGACGTGGATCGGTTTGGCGCCCCTTCTTTGATCGTTCGCTCGACCAATGATATCAATCAGCTGCAAAACTTTATTTTGATGGGACTAAGGATCATGCTTATGGCGCCGGTCATGAGTATCGGCGGGATCCTGATGGCTATGCGCCAGAACAAAACATTGACCACCATTATCGTGATCGTGATCCCCTTTTTGATCGTGGGCGCGTTTCTATTGGTGCGGATGCTTTTGCCCTTTTTTACCATGATGCAGACAAAGCTGGATAAGCTGAATCAGATCTTGAGAGAAAAACTTTCCGGGATCCGCGTGATCCGGGCTTTTAACAAAGAAGAGTATGAAAAGCGTCGGTTTGACGCGGCAAATATAGATTTGATGAAAACGACCATGAAAGTAAACCGTATCCTGGCGTCTTTGATGCCGGTGATGCAGTTTGGATTCAACTTTGCGGTGATCGTAATCGTATGGCTGGGGAGTCACCATATTTCTGCCGGCAATATGGAAGTAGGATCGCTGATGGCTTTTGTGCAGTATTTGACCATGATCATGTTTGCCATGGTCATGGCGTCTATGATGATGATTTTGATACCGCGGGCGATGGCTTCCGCAAAAAGGATCGAGGAAGTACTGAATACGGAATCTACCGTTATAGATCCCTTAAAACCGCAAAAATGGGCGGATGAAAAAGGACATCTGCAGTTTTTGGACGTGTCTTTTTCGTATCCGGGAGCGGCGGAGCCGGTTTTAAAGCATATTACGTTTGAAACAAAACCGGGAGAAACGACTGCTATCATCGGCAGTACCGGCAGCGGGAAATCCACACTGATCAAACTGATATCACGGCTTTATGACGTAACGGAAGGCAGTATTTTGCTGGACGGAGCGGATATCCGCCAGGTGGAACAAGAGAGCCTCAGAGATAAGATCGGCTATGTGCCGCAAAAAGCATTTTTATTCAGCGGCACGGTAGCGGACAATCTTCGTTTCGGCAAAGAGGACGCCACAGAGGAAGAATTGATGGAAGCTTTGGATATAGCCCAGGCAAAAGATTTTGTTTTGGAGATGGAAGAAGGGCTTTACGCGCCGATATCGCAGGCGGGAACCAATTTATCCGGCGGACAAAAGCAAAGATTGGCGATCGCCAGAGCTTTGGTAAGAAAACCGGAGATCTATATCTTTGATGACAGCTTTTCCGCGCTGGATTTTAAGACGGATGCAAAGCTGAGACAAGGATTGAAACGAGTGACAAAAGAGGCCTCTATTATTGTGGTGGCCCAGCGAGTATCCACGATCATGAAGGCGGACAAGATCTTGGTTTTGGATGACGGCGAGATCAAAGGGATGGGAACACATGAAGAATT
>JAEEYS010000031.1 GCA_016288255.1 Bacillota bacterium | reverse complement strand
CTTCATACAGCGGGAAACGTTCTGTCTGCCGATAAGGTCCGAAATCGCCTCCTACGTCTGCGCCTTCGTCCCAGGTGATCCCCAGCCATTTCAGTTCCTGAAAAATAAAATCTTCATATTCTCTGGTAGAACGAGTCGCGTCCGTATCTTCTATTCTTAAAATGAGTTTCGCGTCTTTTCCTTCCGCTTTCATGCTTTTTACAAACAAATAATTAAAAAGAGCAGTCCTGACATTCCCGATATGGATCGGTCCTGTGGGACTGGGTGCAAACCTTGCCCGAATCGTCATTTGATTTTCCTCCTAAAATAATGCAGTTCTAACTTTATATTGTATCATAGTCCGTTGGGATTGACAAAAAAAATATAGTCTTTCCTTTCTTGCTCCGCTTGACTGAAAAAGAAAAGCCAGTATAGCATATACCGGCTTTTCCAGCACTTTATTCTGTCTCCTTTTCGATTTTCAGCAGAGAACAGATCGCCTGAGAAGCGATCCCTTCTTTCCGTCCTTCAAATCCCAGTTTTTCCGTGGTCGTTCCTTTGATATTGACTTGATTTTCTTCTACATGCAGCACCCGGGCGATGTTTTTGACCATTTGCGGCACATACTGTTTGATCTTCGGCTCCTGTGCTATGACGACCGCGTCCACATTGTTGACGATATACCCTTCTTTTTGCAGCAGGGCATAGACTCTTTCCATCAAAAGCAGACTGGAAATGTCTTTATACTGAGGATCCCAATCGGGAAAATGATACCCGATATCTTTGAGCGCCGCCGCGCCCAAAAGGGCGTCATTGATGGCGTGCACCAGCACATCCGCATCAGAATGGCCCAAAAGCCCTTTCTCATAAGGGATCTCCACACCCCCTAAAACGCATTTTCTGTTTTCTGTCAAAACATGCACATCATAACCCAGTCCAACTCGAAACATACTGACCCCTTCCTACCGTCGTCTTAAAATCTGTTCTGCCGTAATCAAATCATGGGGCGTTGTGATCTTGATATTATCATAAGATCCCAAAACCGTTTTCACGGATCTTCCCAGCCTTTCTACCAGCATGGAATCGTCCGTTCCCACAAAGCCCTCTTCTTTCGCCTTGAGATGCGCCTTTAAAATCAGATCATAAGAAAACACCTGGGGCGTCTGCGCCGCCCAAACATAATGCCTTTCCGGCGTTTCTTTGATATATCCTGTTTCATCCAACACTTTGATCGTGTCTTTTACCGGCACCGCCAAAATACAGGCTTCTTCCTTTCTCCCCACAGCAATGGCGTTTTGGATCAGCTCTTTGGTCACAAGCGGCCTTGCGCCGTCATGGATCAATACCAGATCCGTATCCTGTTTTAAAGACAAAAGCCCGTTTCGCACCGAATCCTGCCGCTCCGCGCCGCCGGCGACCAACCTTACTTTATTTTGAAACGAGAATCGATCCATGATTTCCCTCTGGCACAGATCGAATTCTTCTTCTCCCACCACCAAAACGATCTCACTGAATCCCTTGATTTCATCAAACGCTTTTAAGGTATGATATAATACAGGCTTGTTCCCCAGATATAAATACTGTTTATTGAGTCCCGCCTGCATCCGTTTGCCTTTTCCTGCAGCAGGTATAATGACTGCGATATTCATGAAGCAACCTCCATTTACCTTTCATGACCCTTTTTGTCTGATTTTCTCTCCTACTGGGAAGAGATCGGTTTGGCAAAGATCATTCTGCCTGCCGCTGTCTGCAATACACTGGTCACCATAACTTCTACCGTCTGGCCGATCAGCTTTTTGCTGTTTTCCGTTACGACCATAGTGCCGTCATCCAAATAAGCAATCCCCTGTCCCGCTTCTTTTCCGTGCTTCACGATCGTTACGGTCATGGTTTCACCCGGCAGCACAAAGGATTTCAGCGCATTGGACAGCTCATTGATGTTCAATACCGACACGCCCTTTAATGTAGCGACTTTGTTCAAGTTATAATCATTGGTCACGATTTTCCCATTTAAGATCTGTGTCAGTTTGATCAATTTGTCATCCACTTCTACTTCGGAATCGATCTTGTCTTCATAGATCACCACATTGATATTGGGATCATCCTGCATTTTCTTCAGAATATCCAGCCCGTGTCTGCCCCTGATCCGTTTCAGATCATCGGAGGAATCCGCGATATGCCGCAGCTCTTCCAACACAAAATAAGGCACCACCAGCGCTCCTTCCATAAAGTTGGCCTTACAGATCTCCAAGATCCTGCCGTCAATGATCACACTGGTATCCAATACTTTGGGAATGGTTTTGAACCTTTCTTCTTGATACTCTTTCTCTTTTCCTTTTCCTTCCTTTTTGGACAACGTTTCCAGCTTTTCATCCAGTTCTTTTACTTTTTTAAAGAGATCAGGGCCGCCTCCCAGCATATCGTTTTGCCGTTTTAAAGCAATATTCATTCCCAAGTATCCCAGCAAAATATAGGCAGGAATCGGCAAATATTTTCCAACAATAGGGATCCCCGTTAACGCGCCGCGTAATAAATTAGCTATAATAAGACCGATAATAAGACCAATGAGCCCGATCAAAAGTTCTCTGGACGAATATTTCTGAATTCTTGATTCTAAGGCATTATAAATAAATAAGGCGCCGTCTATGATCTTATCCGACAGAATAAGACCGATCAAACATAGGATCATACCGCCGAAAAAGGACATGGTGATCAAAGGATAGAGCGATACTTTAGCGTGGACCAGCTCTTCAAAAAACTTGCTTGCGAATAAACTATAAAAAATCCAAAATCCCAGTCCGAATCCCACAAGCCCAATAAACCATTTTGCTATTCTTTTCAACTTCTCACCCCCTTTCTTTTTACAATTGTATTACACTTTTTCCAATAAATCAACTTTGCTCCGGTCACTCTAAGCGTCCTTTTCTCTTCTTTTCCCCGGTTTGATCCCTTTTGGGACAGTTCATGCCTCTTTTCAATTTGACTTTCCGCAAAGATTCGTCTTATAATATTATCAACAAGAAGATGAAAATGAAATGGGTAAACCTTGTTTCCCATTTTACCTATCGCATGGAAGGAGTGTTCCTATGTCAAATACGATCTCTGAATTTCAAAAAACCGTAGAAGAATATTTGGTTCGAAACAGAAGTATTTTGGATGTGATCACAAAATTGGAACAGACCAATGCCCGCATCAATCGTGCTTTAGCAAAATCCATCACTCATTGCGGCTGTATCAGCATTGATGCCAAAAAACCCGATATCCCCAGTGATGTTTCCTACAACACGTTAAAAGATTATATCAAAAGCAACATCCAAGGTGAACTTTGCGAAGACTGCAAAGAAGTCATCGAATCCGAACTGGGTTCTCACCTGTTTTATCTGGCGGCATTGTGCAACCAGCTTAACCTTGATATGGAAACGGTTCTGGCAAACGAAAAAGAACGTGTCACAGTCCTTGGCATGTTCAATCTCTCTTGATTTTTTGGTCTTGGGCGCAAAGAATTTTTCTTTGCGCTTTTTTTATGCCCTGCCTTTAGCCCCTTCTTCCGCAAAGATCTCGCTTACCGCATAAAGAGCCGCGCTGCCGCTTAACTTGACCCGCTCTCCTTTTAAAGCGCAGTATAAAGTGCCGCCCCGTTTTGACGCCTGATACGCTACGAGCTCATCTTTTTGCAAAACCTCCGCCCAATAGGGCGCGATATGGCAGTGCCCCGATCCGCAGACAGGGTCTTCGGGGATATTCAGTTTCGGCGCAAAACTGCGGGATACACAGTCTGCCTTCTGTCCCTCGGCGGAAACATGCAAAAGCAGTCCGGGAAGGGACAAGACCTTTTTGAGATCCGGTTTCATTTCTTTGACGGTTTTTTCCTCGGAAAAGATGCATAAAAGATCTCTTCCCAAATAAGCTTCCTGTGGTCTCGCGCCCATGGCGCCGATCATTTCTTCCGTCACCTCGACCGGTCTCAAAGAATAAGCGGGAAAATCCATTTCATAGAGATTTCCTTTCCGCGTTACCATCAGCTCTCCGCCCAAGGTTTGAAAGCAGATCTCTTTCTTGTCCGTTTCCACAAAAGAAAAGAGCACGAACGCCGTAGCCAAAGTAGCATGTCCGCACAGGTCCACTTCGCCTCCCGGTGTGAACCAGCGAAGCCGATAGCCGCCTTCCCGCTCTTTGACGGTAAAAGCGGTCTCCGACAAATTGTTTTCTATGGCGATCTTTTCCATCAACGCATCCGGCAGCCATTTTTCCATGACGCAGACTGCCGCCGGATTGCCGCCGAAGACTTTTTCGGTAAAAGCATCTACGATATATTGTTTCATTCTTTTTCCTCTTTTCTGCCGATCCTGCCCAAATTTCTGTTCAAAAAGTTTTCTTCCCTTTTGATCCGATCTTTTCGGGTTTTGTGTTTCTTCTCTTGTCCCGTTTCGGTTTTCTGTTTTTTCCTTCTCCGTTTCGGGTTTTGTGCCTTTTTATCTTTTATCCTTTTGTCCTTTGCTGTTTCTTCCTTATGGTTTTTGGGCCACCATAGACAATACGTCCATGGCGTCTTTTACGCCAAAGGTTTCGATCAAAGTGTCAACAGAAAGATTCTTTCTGTTGTTTTCCGGCATCAGGATCCACCGGAATCCCATTTTTTCCGCTTCCTTCAGCCGCGTATCCATATAGCGGACAGAGCGGACCTCTCCGGTCAGTCCCAGCTCGCCTACAGCGCAAAGATTCTGATCCAGCTCCACTTCTTTATAAGCCGATAAAATAGCCAAAGCGATCGCCATATCCGCGGCAGGTTCGGTTACCTTGATCCCGCCGACCACATTGATGAACACGTCCGCGCT